>CAYRXC010000001.1:0-62754 GCA_964428195.1 uncultured Muribaculaceae bacterium
TCTTAATGGGGCGACATATGGGAATCGAACCCACGAATACTAGAGCCACAATCTAGCGTGTTAACCACTTCACCAACATCGCCATATAAAAAGCAACAATGCTATTATAGCATTGTTACTAAGAAATGACAATAATTATCTACGGCCGTTTCTGCTTGCTTTGTTTGCATCTCTACATGGTTTGCATCTAGTTGGTTCGTTTTGAAAACCTTTTTCAGCATAAAACTCTTGTTCACCAGCAGTGAAAACGAATTCTTTACCACAATCTTTGCACGCCAAAGTCTTATCTTTGAATTCTTTCTTATCCATTTGGAATCCTCCTTCTTTAAAAATATGGATTTTAATTATCTTACTTTCCATTTTATAAGGAGGTTCGGATCAAATTTAAAATCTACTAATGATTATAGCACTTTTTAAAAAGAAATCAAGTGATTACCACCTAATTTCTTTTATATTGTTGTTTTTTAACAAATTATTGATCTTTGAGAATGGTTTGCTACCTTTAAATCCTTTATCATACGAAAATGGTGAAGGATGTACAGACTCGATTATACTATGTTTTTCATTTGTAATTAATGTTTTTTTTGTTCTTGCATAATTTCCCCATAACACAAATACGATTGGAGAATCTCTTTCGTTTAATTTTGAAATGATGGAATCTGTAAATAATTCCCACCCAATATTTCTATGAGAAAGTGGTTTATCCTTTTCTACAGTAAGTACTGAATTTAATAGAAGCACTCCTTGCTTTGCCCAATCCGATAAATCGGGATTGGTTCTTTCAACATTTATATCTTCTTTTAGTTCTTTGAAAATATTCTTTAGGGATGGAGGAATCTTTACGTTTGAATTAACTGAAAAGCATAATCCATTTGCTTCCCCCTCTCCATGGTAAGGATCTTGACCTAAAATCACAACTTTTACACATTTATAATCGGTATATCTTAAAGCTTTAAATAAGTCGTTTTTATTCGGGTATATAATTTTGCTTTTATTTTCATTGTTGATGAACGATACTAGTTTTTTGAAATATTCTTTTTCAAGTTCTTCCGTTAATAATAAATCCCAACTATTTCCAAACACTTTACACCTCATTTATGATATGACTCATTATTTATTATCTTGAAAGACCTATATATTTGCTCAAGAAGTATAAGTCTAAACAATTGATGTGGGAATGTAAATTGAGAAAATGACACAATGTCATTGGACATTTTTTTTAACGAATTGCTAAGTCCGTGCGATCCTCCAATAACAAATAACAAATCCTTATGAATTAAATTTTTATCTATGTATTTTGAAAAATCAATCGAATTATATTGTTTCCCTTTTGAATCTAAAATTATTATATGGTCTCTTGGCTCTATATGTTTTATAATTCTTTCTGATTCTATAAGTAAATTTTTGTCAGTGTCATCAAAGACTGATTCTCCTACTTCTATAATTTCTAGTTTTGAGTATTTTGTAATTCTCTTTTTGTAATCCTCTATTGCATCTCTTAAATATTTTTCTTTAATGTTTCCAACACATATTATCTTTATCATATTTCAAATACCTCTGTTGGCTCGTTTTGAAAAGCTGCTGTTATGTATATTTTTTTTGATTTAATTTTGGTTTTAATCTCATTTAACGCTATTTCTGGAGTATTATTTTCTTCACTAATATGAGCTAGAACAATATTTTTAGTGTTATTTCCGATTAATTGAGAAAGATAGTATGAACAAGCTTCATTTGATAAATGTCCTTTATCGCTAAGTATTCTTTGTTTTAAATAAAAAGGATATTTTCCGTTCATCAGCATTTCTATATCGTGATTGCTTTCTATAATATACATCTCTTTATTTTCTAATAAAGGAAAATGTTTTGTATTAATATATCCGGTATCCGTAATATAAACTACTTTTTCGTTTAATATAAAACCATATGACTCGGAGTCGTGTGAGTTTTTTATTATCTTTATTGATAAATCTTCCAAATCCATTTCTTTTTTGAAATATACTAATTTTGGTTCTTTTATTTGTTTTCTTATTTCTGATTCCATTTTAGGACTTATTATAAGTTGTGTATTATATTTGCTAATAAATTTTTTTAATCCAATTATATGATCAGAATGAGTGTGAGTAATAATTATATAATTAATATCTTTTGGATTTACTTCAATATTATTTAATTTCTCTTCTATATAACTTAAAGATAATCCTAAATCAATTAGAATTCTAGTATTGTTTTCTTCTATATAAGTTGAATTTCCTTTTGAACCACTTGCCAGTACTACTATTTTCATTCTTCTTCCACATACCCAATAAATGTGCTAGTATTCTTTTTGAAAAACAATTTAACAGTATTAGTAATACCATTTCTGTTTTTTCCAACTATAAACTCAACAACACTATTATTGTTTTCCAATCTAGACTCTTTATTATAATAATCATCTCTATATAAGAACGCTACTATATCAGCATCTTGTTCGATAGAACCAGATTCTCTTAAATCACTCATCAATGGTCTTTTATCTTCCCTAGTATCAACAGCTCTAGATAGTTGAGCACAAGCAATTATTGGAACATTTAATTCCAATGATAGTTCTTTTAATGATCTAGATATTTCTGCTACTTCTTGTTGCCTATTATCACTACGCTTTCCGCTTACATTAATTAGCTGTAAATAATCTATAATAATTATTTCTAATCCTTCTTCTGAAGCCGCTAATCTTCTGCATTTTGCTCTTATTTCTCCAACGGTTATTCCGGGAGTATCGTCGATTTTTAAATTTGTATTGGCTAGTTGACTTATAGCTTCGTTAACCCTTTTCCAATCATTATTTTCTAATTTGCCTGTTCTAATCTTATAACCATCGATTTGGCCAACAGAGCTTATCATACGCATAGCTAATTGTTCTGCATTCATTTCAAGATTGAAAACAGCTACCGCTTTCTTTGTATAAGATGCTACATTAGTAGCTATGTTTAATACAAATGCTGTTTTACCCATACCAGGTCTTGCAGCAACTATTACAAGTTCATTTTCATGGAACCCGGTTGTAAGTTTATCAATATCATGAAAACCACTTGCCACTCCTGTTATATCGCTTCCTGCTTCTGACAATTTTTCTAGATTTGCTTGTGCTCTAAACAATACATCCTGTATATTTTTAAATTCAGTTGATCTTCTGTTTTTAACTACGTTTAGTATCTTTCTTTCTGCATCATCTAACATTTCACCGATTTCTTCTGATTCAGAATATGCATTTGTAACTATATTTGTGGCAGTATCGATAAGATTTCTTAGCAAAGCTTTCTCTTTTACTATTCCAATATAGTATTCAATGTTTGCTGCAGTAGGAACAGAGTTTACTAAATCCAGTAAATATTCTGCACTTAAAGAAGATGAAAAATATTTTTTCTTCTTGAGTCTATCGGATAATGTCGTAATGTCTACAGCAACGTCTTCTAAGTACATTTCTTTTAATACTTCATATATCTTTGAATTATCAGTTGAATAAAATGAATCTTTTTCAAGATCTTCTGTAACTTTTTGAAGAGCAGCCTTTGAAATCAGTGCCGATCCTATTACTGATTGCTCAGCATCTATATTTTGTGGTAATTTTCTGTCAGTCATAATTCACCTCTATTCTTTAATAAGTTGAACTCTAATTGTAAAATTTACTTCTTTATGAAGGGCTATTTTCACATCATGAAATCCAAGAGAATCTATTGATTTTGCATCAATATATTTTTTATCTATATCAAAATTAAGTTTTTTTAGTTCCTCGGATATTTGTTTTGATGTAACACTCCCAAATACTTTTTCTTCTTTTCCTGTTTTAACAACGAATTTTATTATTTTATTTTCTAATTCATCTTTAATTTTGTTAAGTTTATTTATTTCTTCTTTTTCGTTTTCAGCTCTTTGTTTAATTTCTGTGCTAAGTTTTTCTTTGCTGTATTCAGTATACTTAACTGCATACCCTTCCTTTATTAAATAATTATTTGCATAACCGTCTTTTACTTCTCTTATTTCGTCTTTTTTTCCTTGTCCTTTTAAATCTTTAATGAATATTACTTTCATATTTTCACCTCACAGATTTCTTTGTATATTTATTATACTACAATTAGATAAATAAAAAAGAAAAAGTAACTAAAAGTTACTTACTTAGTTCTTCAAATAATACTTTTTTTACTTCTTCCATATTTTTGTTTTTTATTTGGGCAGCGGCTTCAGTATAATGACCCCCACCATTAAATTTTTTCATAATTTTTTGAACATCCATTTTCCCTAAAGATCTTGCACTAATTCCAATTTCGTTATTGGATATAAATCCTAATACAAACGAGGCTTCAACACCATTGAATGTTAGTAAAGTATCAGCTGACTTTGCCAATTCATCATTATCATAAATAATGTTTTCGATTGCAGCTACTACAATTTTTTGATTTAAAAATGTTGCTGATTTAATTATCTCTTGTCTTTTAATATATTCGTTATAATCTTGTTTAAATAAGTACTGAATGTCCGTATGATCAGCCCCCATTTTTTTCAATATGCTTGCTGCTTCAAACGTGTTGTTTGTTGTTTTTATATAAAATCTATTTGTATCTACCATTATTCCGCCCAACATTATAGATGCTATATAACTTGGTATATATATGTTTAAATCTATCAATATATCTGCTATTATTTCACAGCTGCTCGATTCATCTGGATTAATATAGGAATATAAATAATCTGAATCTTTTTTTATTTCTTTTATATGATGATCTATGATAATTTTTCTTTTTATTTTGTTATATACTTTCTCATTTTGAATTCTTTCTTTTTTGTTTGTGTCTATTATAACCAATAATGAATCTTTATTTGTTGATAATTCTTCGTATTTTAATATAGGAATATTATATTCTAATTCATTTATTTTATTAAGTGCTGTAATTACGCCTTGTTCGTTTGAGTCATCGTCTATTAAAACATATGTTTCTTTATCCATCTTTGATGAAATATAGAAAAAACCCAAGATAGATCCAAGCGCATCTAAATCTAAATCTTTGTGTGCAGTAATTATTACATTGCTCGAATCTTTTAATAATTCCTCAATTTTTAATGAATTTATTTTCATAATTACTTCCTTTAACTACTCTACTTCTATAATTCCATAATCCTTATCTTTTCTTAAGTATATTACTTTAATTTTGCCATCAAATCCATCCTTAAAAATATAAAAATCATGTCCAAGCATATCCATTTGCAACATTGCTTCTTCTTCGCTCATTGGTTTTGTATCAATCGTTTTTCTTTTTGTAATTTTTTGTGCTTGCTCCTCTGTTTCTTTGATTGTTTTAAATTCCATTATTTTTTCTTTATCTATTTGTTTAATTCTTTCTTTGTTCTTTCTTATTTGTCTTTCTATTTTATCCATCACTATATCTATTGCGGCATATAAATCTTCTTGTGATTCTTCGTTTCTTATTAGAATGTTTTTTGTAGGAATTGTTACTTCAATTATTTGATTGTGACCTCTAAGTCTCAAAATTATATTTGCAGTAATATCTTCGGGATTTTTAAAATATTTGTCGACTTTTTCAAGTTTAGATTCAATATACTCCTTAATTGATTTTGTGATAGTTATATCCTTACTTCGTATTAAACTTTTCATTGTATCCTCCTTAAGTAAATATTATCATAATATCAATAAAAAAACCACTCTATTAGTGGTTCTTATCTGTCAACTTCTTTCGATAAACGAGTATAACACTTAGTATTATTATAAGCAAACAACAATAAATAAATATTCCGGTCTTTTGACTTGAAACAGAGTAGATTATCGATGCAAATGCAAAGAATATGTCCATAATATATATAATTATTACTGTGTTTCTATGGCTAAAACCAAAATCCAATAATCTATGATGTAAATGTTTTTTATCTGCAACTGAAATGGATTTTCTTTCTTTTAATCTACGTAAAATTACTAAAAGAGTGTCAAATATAGGAATAGCCATAATAAATATTGGAACAACAAATGAGGTAATTGTAACAACTTTAAATCCAAGAATAGCTATTATAGCAATTATGTACCCCAAAAACATTGCACCACTATCTCCTAAATATATTTTAGCGGGATAGAAATTGTGAACTAAAAAGCCTGCCGTAGATCCAATCATTATCAATGTTAAATATATATCTAGTCCATTTGATTTTTGTTGAATTAACGCAATTATAGTAATTGTAATGAAGAAAATTTCTGATAACCCTGCTGCAAGCCCATCTAGTCCATCAATAAAATTTAATACATTTATCATACCAACTATAAATAATATAGTAACGATGTGGGAAAACATGCCAAAATCAATATAGATACCAAAAGCATCTACTTTTTCTATTAATAATCCTCCATATATAGTAACAATTAAAGCACCTATTAGTTGTCCCAAAAATTTATGTTTTGGTTTAATGGGATTAATATCATCAACTATTCCAGTAAACAAAATTACAATTCCTCCCAATATAATAGCAATCATATCTGTTATTTTATCTGAAAATAACATATATCCAAGTATAAATGTAAAAAATATTACAGCTCCTCCTAATGTAGGCATTGGAATTTTATTTATTCTTCTCTTGTTCGGTTTATCAATTGATTTAATATGAAATGCAATTTTTTTCATTAAAGGAGTAATTAATAATGAAATAAGAAAAGTTGTTACAATTACAATAATAATATCTTTTGTGTTCATATTTTGAATATCCTTTCATTTAATCGTGGAAGTAATTTGATAAAATTCGGAAAAGAATTGAACTATTAAATAAGTCATAGATATTGAAAGAAATATATACATTATTTTAATTTGATTTTCACTGTTTTTTTTGAATGCGCCTTCTATTCTTAAAGCACTAATTGACCACATAGAAATTGGCAATATAATCAAATATAAGATAATTTTAATGTTCATTTTCGATTTCCTTTATTTTGTTTATTCTTCTTATGTGTCTTTCTTCTAGTGGTTTTGTATCTGATAAAATAATATTAATTATTTTTATTGCTTTTAAGAATGACATACTTCCACTAATAGCTACTGAGTTGATTCCATTGTGTTCTTTTGAAATTTTAATTTCTTCTATACTATCTATTTTTGCACAATATATTCCTTTAATTTTGTTTAGAGAAATTGACATTCCTATTCCTGTTTTACAAATTGCAACTCCAAAGTCAACTTCTTTATTGTTTATTGCGTTTCCAAGCAAATAAGCATGGTCAGGATAATCTACAGCCTCTTCGTTTGAAGAACCATAATCAATTATTTTAATTTTATTCTCAAAATGCTTTATTATTTTTTTCTTTAAATTAAAACCACCATGATCAGAAGCAATTCCAATAATCATAATATATACCTCCGTCTTTAATTATACAACAAAAAAAGATAATATTCATTATCTTATTTTTCTAATCCATGTTTTTTATTAAATTTTTCAACACGACCAGTTTTAGATGTTCTTACTTGTTTTCCTGTGAAAAATGGATGACATTCCGAACATACTTCAACACGAATTTCTTGAGTAGTTGACTTTGTATCGAATGAAGCTCCACATGCACAAGTTACTTTGGTATCTTTAAAAATACCTTCTTTTTTACTCATGACAACCTCCTATATAAATAAGCAAGATATAGTATATCATTATAAAATATAATAATCAAGAATTATTGTTCTTCTATTTTAATTTTTGCTCCAACTTCTGTTAATTTTTCTACAATATTTGAATAACCTCTTAAAATATGCTCGGCTTCTTCTATAATTGTTGTCCCATTCGCAATTAAACCCGCAATAACTAAACATGCTCCACCTCTTAAGTCTGTAGCTTTTACAGTTTCTCCGTTTAGAGGGGTTCTACCATTTATATATGCCTTTTTACCATCTATTGTTATTTTTGCTCCCATTTTTTCTAGTTGTTCCAAATTTTTAAATCTATTTTCATATAAAGTTTCTTCAATAGTACTTACTCCTTCGCATTGCGTAAGCAATGTTGACAAGGGTTGTTGAAGATCTGTAGGAAAACCCGGAAAGCCTAAAGTTTTAATTTTTATTTCTTTTAATTTATTATTTGAATTTAATATGCAATGGTCATCCTTAACTTCAATATTTACTTTAGCTTCTTTTAGTTTCATAATCAAGGATTCAAGATGTTCTGGAATAATATTATTAATTATTAAGTCTTTTCCTGTTAATGCCGCAATTATCATATATGTACCAGCTTCTATTCTATCAGGTATTACTTCTATACTCGCCTTATTTAATTTACTTACTCCCTCAATTTTTATTATACTTGTTCCCGCTCCCTTAATATTTGCTCCCATGTTGGACAACAAAGTTGCAATATTTACTATTTCGGGTTCTTTTGCAGCATTATTAATTGTAGTGAGACCTTCAGCCTTGACAGCTACCAACATTGTATTTACTGTTGCTCCAACACTTGGCATATCAAGATATACGTCAGCTCCGATTAATTTATCGGCAAACACTGTATATTTATTTCCTTCTTCAATAACTGTTGCTCCTAAAGCTCTATATCCTTTAAGTGTTTGGTCAATTGGTCTAGAACCAATCGAACATCCGCCAGGAAAATACATACAAGCTTTTTTATATTTTGAAAGCAAAGCAGACATAAAATAATAAGAAGCTCTTAATTTTTTTGAAATTTCTTCGGGAATTTCTTTTGACTCGATTTTTCTAGGATCTATTATTATTTTACCTTTATCTCCTGTAATTTTTGCTCCTAAATATTTTAATATTTCTTCCATTGCTTCAGTATCTGAAATCTCCGGAACGTTATTTATTGTAACTTGATCATCACAAAGAATTGCAGCAGGAATCAATGCTACTGTACTATTTTTTGCACCACTAATTTCTATTGTTCCTTCTAATGTTGAATTACCTTCGATAATAATCTTTGACATTTTTCCTCCAATCAAACTCTATTATTACTTCTAAATAAATTCACTTTTCTTTCAATAGTCTTTTTTATTGCAATTTCTCCTGAAGATATTATTTTCCTCGGATCGTACTCATCATTATTATTTTTTATATATTCTCTAACAGCTGTATTCCATGAACTCTTTAGTTCTGTGTCTATATTAATTTTTGATATTCCGTTATCGATAGATTTTTCAATTAAATCATCTCCAACTCCAGTTCCACCATGTAATACTAAAGGAATATTAACTAACTCTTTTATCTCTTTCATTCTAAAAAAATCTATGTTTAATTCTCCTTTATAAAATCCATGAACTGTTCCTAATGCTGGCGCAAAAGAATTAACCTTCGTTTCATATACAAATTTAATACAATCATCTACATTTGCATATTTTACATTTGCTGCAATGTTATCTTCAATACCTCCTATTGAACCGACTTCTGCCTCAACTGACACACCCTTGTTTGATGCATATTCAACAACTTCTTTTGTAATTCGAATATTCTCATTCAATTCGTTTTTTGATGCATCTATCATAACTGAATTAAAACCAGCATCTATTGCTTTTTTGCACGAATCAATACTTGTCCCATGATCTAGATGCAGTGATACGGGAATAGTTACATTCAAATCCGTAATTAAAGCTTTTACAAGAGCAAAAACAACATTATATCCACCCATATACTTTATTGCACCTTCACTTGCACCTAAAATAACAGGACTTCTCAACTCGTTACATTTTTCTAAAATAAATTTTATCCATTCTAAATTAGTTATATTAAATTGAGGAATAGCATATTTATTTTCATAAGCATTTTTTAACATAATATCTGTATTAACCATATATTTTCTCCTTAATCTAATATTATTATTAAATATATTTAAAGTCAAATAAAAAAGACATCACATTGTAAACGGATGTCTTTAATTATATTATCTTTGTATTGCTTTTCCTTCACATGCTTCAAATATTTTGGTTAATAAAGTAGCTTCTACTTCAGTTAGATATACAAAAGGATTGTTTTCATTAGTATGTAACTCATTAGCAACACTACCAATTAAATTAACTATAAAATATGATTCAACAGGATTATCATAGTTTAGATTTTCAATTTCTGTTTGTAGTACTTTTTTATCTACTCTTCCTTTTCTAACATCATTGACTAAGTTTTCTACTCTCTTCATATTTGCACTACTCACTGGATCCATTATATGATTTGATAATGCAGCGTCTTGATTATCAGTATACAAAGAATAACTTTGTACTTGTTTTGAAATATTAGTAGAAGCAACAACTAGTCCAAATCTTTCTTCTTTATTTTCTAAATAAGCAAAATTTGAATTTAATAACTGATATGCAGCTTCCATTTCTTGATTTGTGAATGAAGCTTTAGAATCAATTGGTGTAGAACCAGAGTTTGCGCTTTTTGCAGCTTCCATTACAACAAACGAGAACTTTTCAATCGCACTATTATCAATTTGATGTTCATCAACAATCATAGGTCTAGTTGTTGGACGCGGTGTAACAAATGGTAATTCAATATCTTCTATTGATTCTTCATATACTGGTTGTGGTGTTATTACCGGTATTTCATATACCGGTTGTGCTGTTATTGTTGGTACTTCCCTTGTTGGTTGAGCTGTATAATACAAGTCTATTGGAATAGGTTTTAATGTTGGAGTTGGTTCTGGAACAACTGAATAATCATAATTTAATTCTGTAACAGGTTTTAGCGTTGGATTTGATTCCGAAACAATTGAATATTCATGCTTTGAATCTTGACTTATATTAGTTATATTGTTTTTTCCTTTATTTCCGTTTAAAGTTATTCCAGTAATTGCTAAAGCTGCAGCTAAACCCAATACAATAAATCTTTTGTTGTGCTTTTTTTCACCTTTTTCAACTTTTTTAACTTGTAACTCTACTCTTGGTGTAGGTTTAATGACAGTGTTTTTTATCTTATCTTGTCTATCTTTAATATCTCTTAATCTACTAAGGTTTTCCTCTGTATTTGAGTAAGCAACTATTTTTGCATTTACTCCTTCTTGAATATAAGAAACAAATATATTGTCTCCTTCAACTTTTATGCTTTGTATTTGCATCATTTCAGAGTCAATTCTCTTTATTATGTTTTCTACTTGTTCATATCCCTTAAATGTAGTTTGAACTAATTCTTTTTCGCTTAATTGATTTTTAGTAAAATCATTATATCGAAACAAGGTAACATACTTAAATCCGTTCCTATTATATTTTGCAACATTTTTTAAATTTTCCATAATTTTCCCCCTTTTTTAATTACGACG
Organism: uncultured Muribaculaceae bacterium; assembly: GCA_964428195.1. GTDB lineage: Bacteria > Bacillota_I > Bacilli_A > RF39 > UBA660 > JAAYGD01. Next base: position 11,266 of record CAYRXC010000001.1, read on the forward strand.
TATATTATACACATTTATTTTGTTTTGTCAAGTTTGGTGTAAAATAAACACTATTTTACAAGAAAAAAACATACTTTCGTATGTTTTATCTATTTTTTTGAGGAGCATCGATTTTTGCATTTAATTCGATGATTTTTTGAACTGAATCCCTCGAAGCATTATATGCTTGTTCTAGTTCAAAAACTAATCCCCCAATGTTTGCTCCCATATCAAGTAATTGCTCTTTAGTAAATATTTTACCTTCATATTTATCTCTTCCATATTCATCTTTAATAAATAAGTGGAAAGAAAATTGAGAGTATTTATTTCCTTCTGGATCTTCAGGAACAAACATAACTTGTTGTCTGTTTCCTCTTAGATCAGTTTCATAAAATTCTAAAGAAACTAAAGGTATTGCTTGTTGTGTATTTTCTTCAATATGTATATAGTTTTGAGGCATTGCTCTTACTAAAAAATTGCTTGCTTGTAAAATAGCTAACTCAACGCTTGGTGTATAATCATATCTATTAGTTGTTCTTACCATTTCAAATAGGTTGTCCATAGCCCCTTTTAATACTTCGGTATTATTTGGATTGTTTCTTATTGTGTCGGCAATGTCGTATATTCTTGATAAGAATTGTTTTTGTCCTTCGTCTTCGCAATAATTTGATAGTTTTGCGTCCTCTATTCCATATAATACTGAAAATCTTGTCATTGTATCATAAAAATTGATTAAATCAACAGTCATCTCAAATAGATTTTCTTCTGTCAATTTTCCATCAAATGGAAAGTTCATATTAATTAAGTTATTTGCTTGATTTGCTACCTCTATATCTGCCATTTCTTCTGAAACAGATGGTGTTCTAAATTGGTTTTCTAGATTACACCCTTGAAGATAAGCATTATACATTCTTATTACTTCTGGAGAATAATCATTAATATCTAGTTGGTTTGTTGTAATCATTGGACTTCCAACAGTAGAAGCTTGTGCTTTAGGTAATTTTGTTGCTGCCATATTGCCTGCAACTAGTGCTGCAAATGCCATAGCTTTAAATCTATTACTCATAAAATTTCCCCCTTTTTGAATAATTTGATTGTTATTATACACACAATTAATTTTTTGTCAAGTTTTGTATAAACACCATTCTATCTCTTCCCTGCATATCTTTTTTTGTAATTATTTTATGATCCCTTAGATATCTATTAACAATTTTAATAACTTCTTTTTTTTGATTCATTCCTATTTCAAAAGCTATTAAATAATCGTCTTCGAGTATATTAGATATGTTTTTCATTATCTCTTCATAGAAATATAATCCCTTTTTTTTGGCATATAGAGCCTTATGAGGTTCATTTTTTTTAACTGCCTTTTCTATTGAATCCTTATATGAAATATATGGAGGATTACAAACTATAACAGAGAACTTTTCTTTATTAAGGAAAGGGTTTAATAAGTTTCCCTTTACTATATTTACATCTGTATTTTTTGCATTAATTTTTGAAACCTCTATAGCTTTTTTACATAAATCAGAAAGGGTTAATTCCAAGTTATTATTCTCTTTCTTTAATGTTATTCCAATACAACCCGAGCCAGTACATAAATCTAATACTTTTATTTTTTTATTATTAAATCTTTTTTTAATTATTTTTAATGTTTCGTAAACTAGTTCCTCTGTTTCAAATCTAGGTATTAGAACATTTTTATTGACAAAAAAGTCATATCCATAGAAATTTGATGTTTCTAACACATACTGGAGAGGTTCTCTTTTTAATCTATTTATCTTTTTTATAATTTCTTTTTTGTTAAAATTTCTTGTTTTTTCAATAAAATATTGAGAATCTCTATCATTCAGTCCTTTTTCTTTACATAAAGAAAAAAGATCAATTGTTTTGTAGTTTTCTCTTTTGATCTTCATTTATTAATTCCTCTATTAATTCATCTATTTTTCCTAACATAATTCTATCAAGATTCATTAATGTTAAATTTATTCTATGATCTGTTACTCTATTTTGAGGATAGTTATAAGTCCTAATTTTCTCTGATCTGTCTCCACTACCAATTTTTGATTTTCGTTCTTCGCCTTCTTTTTCTTCCTTTTTTCTAATAGTATCCTCGAAAATCTTACTCTTTAATAGCTGTAATGCCTTTTCTCTGTTTTTGATTTGGCTTCTTTCGTTTTGACAAGTAACTATGATTCCTGTAGGCAAATGTGTCATTCTAACTGCACTATCAGTTGTATTTACAGATTGACCACCAGCCCCACTTGATCTATATACATCAACTTTTATATCTGCTTCTTTAACTTCGATATCAATATCTTCGTGTTCTGGTATCACAATAACTGTTGCAGTAGATGTATGTATTCTTCCTTGAGACTCTGTATCAGGAACTCTTTGTACTCTATGGGTTCCACTTTCATATTTTAGTTTAGAATATACCCCTTTTCCACTAATTATTGCTTCAATTTGAGAATATCCACCGGATGAGCCTTTTACTTCATTAATTATTTCTGCTTTCCATCCTTTTTCTTCAACATATCTTGTATACATTTCAAAAAGATCCCCTGCAAAAATATTTGCTTCATCTCCACCAGCGGCCCCTCTAATTTCTAAAATAACGTTTTTCTGATCGTTTGGATCTTTTGGAACAAGCATCAACTCTATTTTTCCTTCTATTTCTTCTTTATGCTTTTCAAGTTTTTCTATTTCTTCTTTTGCAAACTCTTCCATTCCTCTTTCGTTTAACATTTCTTTTGCATCATTAAGAGACCTTAAAATATTTTTATATTTTCCATATTCTTGTACTACTTCTTCTAAATCACTTTTTTCCTTAGCTATATTTTTCAATAACGAAATGTTTGATAATACTTCTTTTTTATTAAGTTCTTCATCTAATTTATAGTATTTTTTTTCCATTTCTTCTAATCTATTTATCATAGTGAAACTCCCTTTTAAATAATATCGTCTGACTCCAAATCTTCTTCGTCAACAATTGTTAAATCTTCAACTTCTGTTATTTCTTCTTCAATAATATCGTCATCATCATCTATTATTTCTTCCTCTGTTTCATCTTCACCTTCTATAAAATCATCATCGTCATCATCAATTTCGTAATCATCTATTAATTCCATACCCTCAAGATCATCATATTCATCTTCATCAAGTATAGTAGAAACAGCATGTTTTTCTTTTAAATCCCATTTAGAATTTTCTATTAAGTGAAATCTTTTATCTAAATTTAGTGAAGTATAAAATTCTCCAATAACATCCATATATTTTTCTTGATCTAAATCTAATAATACACATATTTCTTTAAACAGTTCTAACGTTGTCTTTGGTTCGTTATCTTCTTTTATTATGTTATATGCAATATCTTGATATGTTAGCTTGTTAACTTCAATATCTCTTTTTTTCATTATTCCTCCTTAATCTAGAATCATTAGTTTGTATTCAAAAGTCCCTACATCTAATTCTGAATTACTTATTTTGTATTGTACATATAAGTAGTTTTCCATTATTTCTAGTTTTATAGTTTTTACATCCATTTCAATATTTACTCCTAATGAAGTAATATTGTGCATACTTTTAAATGTTTTGTCCTTTTGAAATTCAAATTCAATTTTGTAATCGTCACTTGTTCTGCTTAACAAGAACTTGTCTTTAAAAATTGTCAATTTTACTATTATATCTTCTTCCATATATGTAATAGTATTGTTTTCTGAATCTTTTTCGGCGATTGCTTCAATACTGTAAGTTTCATTTTCTGAATTATTTATTATTGCTTTTATTTTGATTTTTTCCATTTGCTCTCCCTTGAAAAATTACATAGGAAATTATAACATAGTTTTTTATAAAATAAAGAGTTTTTTTCACAAAAAAAATCTATTTATTAATAATAGATTTTTAATTAACAATTATCGTTCTTTTTACCGTATCGGCTTTGTTTCCAAAAATATCAGAAACATCGTAATATTTGTAATAGGTTCCTTTGATATTTGTATTCACCGATCCACTTATTGTAATCCGAGAACTTATATTTCCGTCTTCAATATCGGTTGCAGTTGCATTATATTCAACATAAGTGCTTCCTACAGTAAGATTTATTGTTGAACCTCCTATAAGTGTTATAACTGGTTTGTTATTGTCTGAAGAAGTACTTACATCTTCAACAATTACTTTTCTAATAACTGAATCTGCTTGTGGATATGTATATGTAACGTTATAAGTATCAGGTACAGAAGTATCAATCTCATCTGCTCCAAAATAGTTTGTTTCATGCAAATCTATAATAGTGTTTTCTGCAGGGTTAATTACTATTGCTCCATACTCAAAATATTCTCCATTTGTCCTTATTTTAATTTCTAAGGGTCCTTTCAATACTATTATTGGATTATTTTTTTGTTCTATATCAAACAAGGTATAAACCTCATTGTCAATCAAATAAATAATTACACTATCGTAATAATTTACCGTAGTTTTCCCGTTAATTCTTAAATCCTTTTCTTTAATAAATCCTTTATTAATTAAAGCTTGAACATCTATAATTACTATATTATCTGTTTCTATTGAAGGAATTTCATTTTTATAATTTAAATAATACATTTCAGCTGATTCTTCTATTAGTCTAATTTGAGAATCTGATGCATATTGCTTTACAAAAAACAAATCATCATCAAATAACGATACTAATATTGTTGCTAATATTCCTAAAAGAATTACTATTGTTAAGACTTCGATAAGCGTAAATCCTTTTTTGTTCATTATTCCTCCTCAATATTATAAATCATCAGTTACAATAACATTTCTAGTTATGATGTTCGAGTCATTATAATAATATTCTAAAACATAAACCCCTTCTGTTGTTGTATCAACAACTCCTGAAGTTGCTTTCACATCTGGATTTGTCGTGGTCCCATCGAAACCAATAGCTCCTGGATCGTTGTAAGTTGTGTTTAATTTAACTTTCTCATTATAAAAGCCTTTTAATGTGATTTTAGATTTTGTACTTTGATTGATATCATAAGATACTTTAATTTTGTTGTTATAATCCATTGTAACATAAACAACATCATCTAAAAATATGGTTTCATCGGTACTTGGATTTTTAATGTTTTCTTCAATATAATTTGAATCTATAAGTGTTTTAATGGTAATATTCATAAATCCATACTTGTTAAGTTCATCCAAATTTCTTAAATTATCAGTTACGTACTTGTGTGCAGATAATTCAATGTTTTTTATTTGCGTTTCCGTTGTTTTTTCTCGAGTTTCTTTTATTCTATTACTCAATAAAGGAACCGTAATAGTGATCAATAACATTATTATAATCATTACTGCTAATAATTCAATTAAAGTAAAACCATTTTTTTTCATAGCACTCCTCTATTAAGAAAATATTTATTTATCTATTTTTATTATTATTTGGTATAATCTTTCAAAATCAAATTCTTCAAAATCTATTTTTATTCCGCTACTTTTTATGCCTTCAACTACTTTTTTTATCATGTTTTTTGAATTTTCAATATCTTGGTCATCTTCTCTTTTCGGCTCTTTTAAGTCCACAATAAACCTATTTTGTTGTTGTTTCTCTTCTTTTACACTTTCAATATTCTGAGATTGTGAGTTATTATTAATATTATTCGGTGTTTCTATTGATTTATTACTTTCAACTTGATTACTGCCCCAAATTTGATCAACACTGAAACTTCTTTGGCTTAATTCGTTTTCCATTTGTAAGTTTACTTGAAGGTTTTCCTTTGGTTGAAAAGAAGTTTCTGGCACTAAATAATTGTCTTTTATGTCGGTCTTTGGAATTACATAAGGACTTGATTTTATATTATTAGTATCTCTAAAAAGTAATTCATCAAATGGAGAATTTACATTGCTAATTTTTTCAATCAAATCTTTTTGAGGATTATACTCTTTATTATTATGTGGTTCTGCTTGCATATTTTTATTTTCCATTTCACTCCCTTTTTGAGGTTCTGAATCAACTATTATAAATGGCTTTGGTGCTATAATTTGTTGTTCTTTATTTTCAACTATATTATCTAAACTAAAATTCATAATATCATTTTCATTATTCGATTTTTGTTCTACAAATACTTGTTCTTGCATAACGGATTCTTCTTGTTTTGATTCTTCTTCAATTTTTTCATCTTGCTGAGTAATGTTTTCCTGAATAGTATGAATTGGAGAAATTTCCTGAAAGTTTTCATCTATTAATTCGTCTTCTTTTACTTTATTATCGTTTTTTTGTTCAATCGCTTCTTCTTCTTTGTTTTCTCCATACTTTTCTTTAATTATATCGTCAGTTTCCTTTACTGTTAATTTTTTTGATATTATTTCTTCTAATAGTTTTTTTTGCTCTTCTACATCTTTTATAACCAATAAACTTCTTGCATGTCTTTCGGAAATTTTTTCTTTAATTAGAGCTTCTTTTACTTCTTCTCCTAAAGATAATAATCTTAATTTATTTGCGATGTATGGTTGACTTTTTCCCAATCTTAATCCCAATTGTTCTTGAGTAATACCTCTTTCTAACAATTTCTTATATGCTTGAGCTTCCTCAAACGATGTCATATCTTTTCTGTGAAGATTTTCAACTATTGCAACTTCTGCACTTTTATTATCATCAAAATCAACAATGATTGCAGGAACTTTTACTAATCCAATCAATTGTGATGCCTTATACCTTCTTTCACCCGCAATAATTTCATATTTATCACCTAATTTTCTCAAAACTAATGGTTGAATTATTCCATGTTGTTTTATAGATTCAGCTAATTCCATCAAAGCTTTTTGATCAAAATTTAATCGAGGTTGAAACCTGTTTGGAATAATTTCGTCCAAAAAGATATCTTTAATTTCTTTTTCAAAATTGTCACTCATATTATTCCACCTTTTATTCTTATAGATATAATAATACTAAAAAAAAAGAATTTTTACAACTTTTTTTGTTATAAGGGCTTTTTTTTAATAATATTGTAATTTCTAGGAAATTGTGTGTTTATCTTTTTATTTTTTTTAATAACTAAAAGAGTTCTTTTCATATTATCGATAGGTAAAACAAACCTTATTATTTTTTCTAAGGAAGAATCTAACAATTTTAAAAAATTTAGATTTAATAATTCTTCTTCAACTTCTGCTTTCATTGGAATAAAATAACCTTTTATTTTTACCAAGGGCAAACATATTTCAGAAATAATGTTTAGTTTTGCTAAAGCCCTACAAGTTACTAAATCATATTTTTCTCTATTATTTTTACAAAATATTTCTACTCTATCATTAATTATTATTACATTAGTTAGATTTAATTCTGCTTTTACCATTTTTAAAAAATCTATTTTTTTATTATTTGATTCTACTAATGTTACCATTAAGTTTGGAAAAAAAAGACTTAACACTATCCCCGGAAAACCAGCACCAGTTCCTACATCACAAATTGTTTTTGTTATATTTAAATCTATTGCTTTTATTAAAGTTAAACTATCATAGAAATGTTTCAAATATACATCTTCTAAAGCGGTTATAGATGTAATATTTGTATGCTTGTTATATTCAACAATCATTTCATAGTATTTATCTAGTTTATCAATTAATTTTTGGTCAATATTTATATTTAATTCTTCAACAAAATTAACAAATTCATCTTTATTCATCTTTAAAATACCTTTTCATATATACAAGTAATATCGAAATATCTGATAAATTAACCCCACTTATTCTACTTGCTTGTCCAATAGATTCTGGTCTAATCAATTTAAGTTTTTGCTTTGCTTCTGTAGCAATATTAGTTATCTTGTCATAATCAATATCTTTTGGAATTTTTTTATATTCAAGTTTTAACATATTTTCGGCATTTTTTATTGTCTTTTTTATATATCCTTCGTATTTAATGGATATTTCTAATTGTTCTAACTCCTCTTTTGAATAGTGTTTATTAAATATATGTGATATCTCATTTACTCTATTTTCAGGATGTTTTAAAAAATTATAAATTGTTTCTCCATTATTTACTTTTATTTCTTTTGATAAAGCTAATAATTCCTCAATATTGTTTTTCTTTAATATAAACCTATCATATACATCATAGTTAACTAATCCAATATTTTTTCCATATTCAGTCAATCTTAAGTCAGCATTATCGTGTCTTAATAATAATCTAAATTCTGCCCTTGAGGTAAGCAATCTATATGGTTCACTCGTTCCTTTTGTGATTAAGTCATCGATTAATACTCCAATATATGCTTCATTTCTCTTTAATATTAATGCATCTTTATTTTTTAACTTTAATGATGCATTAATTCCAGCCATTAACCCTTGACATGCTGCTTCTTCATATCCACTTGTTCCATTTATTTGTCCGGCAGTGAATAAATTTTCGATGATTTTTGTTTCTAATGTTGCTTTTAATTGTGTAGGATTAATTGCATCATATTCTATTGCATAAGCATATTTTTTTATAACTGCATTTTCCAGTCCAGGAAGGCTGTGAACTAATTTATCTTGAATTTCCTTTGGCATACTAGTCGAGAATCCTTGTAAATATATATCATCATAAAATAAACTTTCAGGTTCTAAAAATATTTGATGAGTATCTTTATCTTGAAATCGCATTATCTTATCTTCAAAAGAAGGACAATATCTTGGCCCAACTCCTAATTTTTCTTCTATTGCTCCATACATACTTGATTTATTAATATTTTCTAATACTATTTTTTTTGTTTCTAAGGTTGTATGTACTAAATGACAAAGCATTTGATTATTTACATTGTAATAAACCTTGTTATCAAAACTAAATGTATATTCTTCCTCTGATCCTAATTCTAATTTGGTTTTGGAAAAGTCTATAGAAGATTTTTCTATTCTCTGAGGAGTACCCGTTTTTAATCTTGTAATTTCAAAACCATATTTTTTTAAATTATCACTTAGATATAATGATGGTTTTTGTTCCATTGGTCCCATTCTTGTTCTAGAATTTCCAACCAATATATCACTCTTCATATATGTTCCTGTAGTTAATATCACTATATTTGAAAATAATTTTTTCCCATTTTCTAAAACAATACCTTTTATTGTATTGTTTTCAATTAGCAAATCTTCAACCATATTTTCTAATAGATATAAATTTTTTTGAGATTTTAATGTTTTTAACATTTCTTTTGGGTATGTAATTTTATCTGCTTGACATCTTAAACTTCTTACTGCAGGTCCTTTGCCAGTATTTAACATTTTCATTTGAATTAATGTTTTATCTGCACATTTTCCCATTTCACCACCAAGTGCATCTATTTCTCTAACAACTATTCCTTTTGCACTTCCTCCGATTGAAGGATTACATGGCATTTGAGCAACAATATTGAAATTTGATGTAATTAGCAAAGTTTTATGATTTAATCTTGCAGTAGCTAATGCAGCTTCACAACCTGCATGTCCGCCACCAACTACAATAATTTCATAATCCATATTAATCACCTTTATTTCGATATTTTTAAAAAGTTTTTATTGGAACAATTAATTGAACTAAATTGTCCTCTTCTGTTGATTTAATAATTATGGGTTTAATTTCTCCACTTAGTAATAGTTTTGTTTTTTCTCCTTTTATTGTTCTTAGAGCTTCCATCATATATTTTGAAGAATAAGAAATTTCTAATTTAGAATTTTTATCAATATCTCCAAATATTCTTTCCTCTATTTTTCCAATTTCTTGAGAAATAGAACTTATAATAATTTCTTTATTATTTATATTCATCTTTATTACATTTTTATCTTTTTCAGATGTCAATAATGATGCTCTATCAATTGCATTAAAAAATTCATCAGTATTAACAGTTATAGTAAATGTAGGTTCAATTTTTATTAGTTTTGTTGTATCAGGATAAGTTCCATTTAGTAATCTAGATTGAAATAATATATTATCGAATTTAAACAATATACTATTAGAGAATAAGTGAATTTCTATTTTATCACTTTCATCATCTATTATTTTCGATAATTCTATTAAATTTCTTCCTGGAACAACAATATTAATTTCTTCTTCTATTTTTTCTTCTATTCCTATTGATTTTTTCGATAATCTATATGAATCGGTTGCAACACATTCCATTACTTTGTCATTAATTTTAAAATTAATACCTGTTAGAATAGGTCTCGATTCTTGAGAAGAAATGGCAAAAGATGTCTGAAAAATGATGTTTTTTAATAATTTTTTATCAATTTTGATTGGTTTTTCTACTAAATCTAAGTTTTTATCTGGGAAATCATCTGGGTTCATTCCATTTAAATTATACTCCCCGTTTTTCGAAATAATAGTAAAGTTTAATCCATCAGTAATAATTTCAATTATTTCATCAGGAATCTTTCTTATTATTTCTATTAAATATCTTCCAATTATTACTATATTTCCATTATCATTAATTTTATCAATATATTTTTTATCTATAAAAGATCTTATTGTTATCTCATTATCACTGCATGTTAAATATAACCCTTCTTTATTCATTTCCAATTTAATTCCACTAAGTATTGGAATAATGTTTTTAGTTGATAAAGCTTTTGATACATTATTTAAGTTTTCTAATAATATTTCCTTTTTAATTATAAAATTCATTTTATATCCTTTCTTTTTTCTTATTATTTTTATTATTACGGTTGAAATTGTTAATAACTTAATATTTCTTTATTAATTAAGAAGTTTTTATTAACAATACATTAACTTATTTTAACTTACTTTTTAATAAATCAATAGTTTTTTTAAATTCTTTATTATTTTTTAATTCATTTTCAATTTTTGTACAAGCATGAATTATAGTAGTGTGATCTTTTCCTCCAAATTCAATTCCAATTCTTGGAAAGCTTTCATCAGTAAGGACTCTTGATAGATACATAGCTACTTGTCTAGGAAAGGTTATTTTACTATTTCTTTTTTTAGAATTCATGTCTTCAACAGATATTTGATAAAAATCTGATACAGTTTTTTGTATTTTTTGGATACTATTTTTCATAAATGCTGTTGAATTTAAATAATCACTTAATGCTTCTTTAGCTACTTCTATTTCTATTTTTTCTTTATTAAACATTGCTGTATATGCAAATAATCTATTTAAAGCTCCTTCTAATTTTCTTACATCATTTGTGCAGTTATTTGCAATAAATATAAGAACATCTTCAGAAATAGGTTTTGCAATCTCATGTGCACTTAATTTTTTCTTTAATATTTCAATTCTTAATTCATAATCTGGAGGTAATATACTTGTAGTTAATCCCCAATTAAATCTAGTTCTTAATCTCTCTTCTAATAATTTTAAATCATCTGGTGATCTATCTGAAGATATAATAATTTGTTTACCCTCTTGATGTAATTCATTAAATGTATGAAAAAACTCAGTTTGACTTTCTGTTGCACCAGCAAGAAATTGAATATCATCTATAATTAGAACATCAATATTTCTATACTTATTTTTAAATGTTTCTACATTTTCTATATTGTTTTCTTCACTTTTTCTTTTATTAATTGAAACAAAATCAGATTTAAATTTATCACTAGTCACATATAATACTTTTTTGTTCGTTGTTTCAACTACATAATTTCCAATTGCTTGCATTAAATGTGTTTTTCCTAGTCCACTACTTCCATATATAAATAAAGGATTATAAGCTTTTCCAGGTCTTTCTGCAACAGCAAAAGCAGCTGTAAATGCAAGTCTATTAGTTTCTCCTTTTACAAAAGAATCAAATGTATAATTAGGATTTAAATTTGCTTGAATAGGATTATTATAAGGTATACCTTCCTCATTTTTTATTATTTTACTGTCACTTGTTTCTTCTTCGAGCAAAAATTCAAAATCAAAATTAGTACCTGTTATAGAGTTCATTGTTTCTTTTATTAAATCATAATATGTCTCAGATAAGTTTTTTTTATGAAGATTCATTGGAACTATTATGAACATTTTTTTATTCTCAACTTTATGAAGTTTTGTTTCACTAAACCAGGCATCAAAAGCAATGGGAACCAATTTTTCTTTCATCATTTCTAGAAAACTTATCCACAAATTATTTTCATCCATAAATTGATACCTCCTCTAATATTTTGTGCTTTATTGATATTGTAAATCATTTTTCATAAAATATAAACAAGTAAATAATAAATAACAAGTTAATAACAATTAATTCACAGGTTTATTCACAAGGTAATATATTATATTTAAAGAAATAATTCAGTTATCCACAAAATCTATAATTTAATATTATAAAATTAATTCGATATTATTGTTGAAATTGTTAATAAGATTTTAATTGACTTTTAATGGGGTAGCACTTATAATTATAGTGATTTATTTACAGGAGGAATAATATGAAAAGACCTTTTCAACCAAACAAAGCAAAAAGAAAAAAAACTCATGGTTTTTTTGCAAGAAAAGAAGCTAATACAGGAATCGTAACTGCAAGAAGAAAAAAACAAAGAAAGATATTGACAAAATAAAACACCAATAGTGTTTTTTTGTTATGAAGCGGAATAATTAAATGAAAAAAATAAATATAATAAAATTTAATAGAGACTTCGATAACATAATAAAAAATGGAAAATATATTAAATCTGAATTATTTAATATATATTATATTGATAGTAATAGCAAATATAATAAGTATGGAATTTCTGTTCCAAAGAAGATTGGGAATGCAGTTATAAGAAACAAAATAAAAAGACAAATTAAAAACATTATTGATAATAGAATTGAAATTAAAAACAAAAAAGATGTAATAATAATAATTAAAAACAGAATTTTAGATTACAAATATGGAGAAATAGAAAATAAATTAGTAGAAACAATTAAGAAAATATAGAGGTAAGTATGTATAAAAAACTTGTTATGATCGTATTATTTTTGTTAATATTTTCAGGATGTTCAAAAACTTTAGTTGATAAAGATAAGAAACCAGTTAAGTACGAGGCTTCTTTAATATGTGAAAATTGCGAAAAAATATGTAATAAAAATGAACAAAAAGAGAAGTGTATAGAAGATTGTGAGAATAAATGCCAATTAGCTAAGAAAAATGAGACTGGGCAATCGTTAACAGAAAACATATTATGTAAGCCTACTAATCCAGATGTACTCGAAATATATAAAAATAACGAAGTTAATTTGGATAATCTAGTTGAATGCAAAGATTTTGAATTAAAAAACAGTAAATATGAAGGCTTATGGGATAGCTTATTTGTAAAACCGTTGGCATGGTTGATTTTGAAACTCGGTAATATAATAAATAACTATGGTCTTTCTTTGATATTTATAAGTTTAATAATTAGAATAATTTTGTTACCTGTAACAAAGAATACAGCATTACAATCCGAAAATATGAAAAAAGCTCAACCGGAGATTAAAAAAATAGAAAAAAAATATGAGGGAAAAACTGATCAAGATTCATTAATGAAAAAAAGTCAAGAAACAATGCTACTATATAAAAAATATAACATTAATCCTATGTCGAGTTGCTTATTTGCACTGATTCAAATTCCTTTATTATTTGCATTCATAGAAGCAATAAATAGAACTCCAGCAATTTTTGAAGGAAGTTTATTAGGATTCAAATTAGGAATGACTCCGCTGATTGCTCTTCAAAAAGGAGAAATATGGTATATAATTATTGTTATATTGTTAGCAGTTATTACATATTTATCTTTTAAGTTAAATAAGGGAGCACCTACAGGATTAGACAATCAAAAACAAATGAATATAATGAATACAGTCTTTGTTGTAATGATTATATTTATGTCGTTCTCAATGGCTACAGCAATAAGTTTATATTGGATATCATCAAATGTATTTACCATTATTCAAAATTTAGCTGTTAAAAGGAGAGAAGAAAAATGATAAAAGTTTATGATTTTATTGAAAAAAGTAGTGAAGTAGCAAAAGAAAAAATGTTATACGAACTTGGTGTATCTGAAAAAGAAATTTATTATAAAGAGACAGAAGAGACCAGCGGAGGGTTATTCAAATCAAAAAAAATTAAAATCGAAGCATTAAAAAAAGAAGAAATCATAGAATATGCAAAAGAAACTTTAAACAAAATTTTTGAAAAAATGGGAATTGAAGTTAAAATAGAAGCTAAAAAAAGAGATGAAGTTATAAAAATTAATTTATTTTCAAACAATAACTCGATATTAATTGGAAAAAATGGAAAAACAATCGATTCCTTGCAAACAATTTTAAAAAGTTCTATTTATAATAAAACAAATTTTAAAATAAATATTCTAATAGACGTAGAGGATTATAGAGAAAAACAACAAAGAAATATTGAGAGAACAATTAAAAATATGGCATTTGAAGTTAAGAAAACCGGAATTCCAATTTCTTTAGATCCTATGAATTCTTATGAAAGAAGAAATGTTCACAGTATATGTAGTAGTGTAGCGGGTGTTACAACTGAATCTGTTGGCGAAGAGCCTGATAGATATATTATAATAAAAAGAAAAGAATAGAGTGTATATACTCTATTTTTTTGTTATAATCTTATTGGGTGATATTATGTATGATACAATTGTGGGAATTTCAACAGCTTTAGGTATCGGTGCTATTTCAATTATTAGAGTAAGTGGTAATGAAGCATTAAAAATAGTTAATACTATTTTTTCTAAAAATATAGATAAAGTAGAAACACATACAATTAATTATGGGTACATTCAGGAAGAAAAAGAAATAATTGATGAGGTATTAATTGGAGTTATGAAAGCTCCAAAAACATTTACAAGAGAAGATGTTGTAGAAATTTACTGTCATGGCGGAATATCAACAACGAATAAAATAGTACAATTACTAATTCAAAAAGGTGCAAGGCTCGCTGAACCCGGAGAATTTACTAAAAGAGCATATTTAAATGGAAGAATCGATTTAGTAGAAGCAGAAGCGGTGATGGATTTAATTAACTCTAAAACCGAAAGTTCAAGAAAATTAGCGTTGAATGGTATTAGTGGCAAAATATCTAATATGATTGAAGAATTAAGAATAGAAATATCAAAGATATTGGCAAATATTGAAGCAAACATCGATTATCCCGAATACGAGGATATACTTATTATTACAAAAGATATGATAAGAAAAGAAATATCAATAATTGAAGATAAAATCAAAAAGATATTAGAAGAATCAAAAAACTCAAATATAATTAAAAATGGAATAAATACTTTAATTTTAGGGAAACCAAACGTGGGCAAAAGCAGCATATTAAATTCTTTATTAGGTGAAGAAAAAGCAATTGTTACAAATATTCCTGGGACAACAAGGGATATTGTCGAAGGAGCAATTTCTATTGAATCTGTATTGTTTAATATTACTGATACTGCCGGAATTAGAGAAACTGATAATATCATAGAGATGATAGGTGTAGAAAAATCTTTAAAACTGATTGAAGACTCTGAATTAATAATTTTGGTTTTAAATAATAACGAGGAATTAGGACAAGAAGATCTAAAACTTCTTGATTTAACAAAAAACAAAAAAAGAATATTAGTAATTAATAAAATTGATTTAGAAAGTAAAATTAATAAAGATAATTTTAATGAGGATGTTGTAGAAATAAGTGCTTTAAACAATAACTTGGAGAAGTTAAAAGAAAAAATGAAGGAAATTTTCGATTTGGAAAAAATTTCCAGCAAAGATCCAAATTATTTATTTAATAATAGACAAATAAGTATTTTAAATAAGACAATGGATACAGTTACCGATTTAAAAAAAGGTTTAGAAGAAGAATTACCAATAGACATAATTGAGATTGATTTGAAACAAATTTGGGATTTACTTGGAGAAATTATTGGCAGAAATAACTCGAATGATTTGGTCGACGAGATATTTAAGAATTTTTGTTTAGGAAAATAACATGAAAATTAAAGAATTAGAAATATTTAATTTTAGAAATTATGACAAGTTAATGTTGTCTTTTTCTGATCAAATTAATATTTTATATGGAAAAAACGCTATAGGAAAAACAAATATTTTGGAAAGTATATATCTTGTTGCTATTACTAAATCACATCGAAATAATGATGACAAAACGCTGATAAAGAACGACAAAACTATTTCTAAAGTAAAGGGACTAGTGATTTCAAATAACAAAGAAAATAAAATGGAGATAGTATTAAGCAATAGAGGCAAAAGTGTAAAAATAAACAATAATGTTATTAAAAAAATTAGTGATTACATTTCTGTATTCAAGGTAATAATTTTTTTTCCTGATGATTTAGAATTAATAAAAGGGAGTCCCTTGGTTAGAAGAAGATTCATGAATATAGAAATTGGACAGATAGAAAATAAATATATTAGAGTTTTAAATGAATATAACTTATTACTAAAAAACAGGAACGAATATATTAGAAATAAAGAGTTAAATAATATCGATGAAAAATATTTAGCAACTGTAAACGAGCAATTATCGAAACTTGGATCAACCATTATTATTTATAGAAAAGACTTTATTGAAAAATTATCCGAAAAAACAAATAAAATATATAAAAAAATATTTGGAGTTGGAGAAATTAAAATAGAATATAAGACAAATATTGATTTAAAATCTCCAAATTTAGAAAACGAATATTTAGAAAGAATTAATAGCAACTTAAAAAGAGACTTATATTTAAAAACCACGTGCATAGGCCCGCATAGGGATGATATTTTATTTATGTTAAATAATAATGACTCTAGAGATCAAGCTTCTCAGGGTCAACAAAGAACAATAATAATTAGCGCTAAATTAGCAGAGGCAGAACTCATTAAAGAAAGAACTAATGAATATCCCGTGTTGTTGTTGGATGATATTTTCAGTGAGCTTGATTTAGAAAAGAATAATAATCTAATTAAATCCATCGATAGAAACATACAGACATTCATTACTACAACTGATTTGGTTCGAATTAACCAAAAGATTTTAAAAAATGCAAAACTTTTTGATATTGAAAATCTTGAAAAAAACAAAAAATGATTTTATTTGATAAATAACGCTTGAATTTGTGATATAATAGAATTGTATGTATTGATATACTAGCAAAATATTAAAAGGCAAAATCAAGTGTTTTTTTGCAAATAAGGAGAAAAAGTGGAAAAAGATATAAGTTTACACTACGATTCAAGCGATATTCAGGTTCTCGAAGGACTTGAAGCTGTTAGAAAGAGACCGGGAATGTACATAGGAACAACGGGATCAAGAGGATTGCACCATTTAGTTTGGGAGATTGTCGATAATTCTGTTGACGAAGCTTTAGCTGGATATTGTGATGATATTGAAATCACGATCGAAAAAAATAATGTAATTACAGTAAAAGATGACGGAAGAGGAATTCCAATAGATATACACCCAAAAACAGGCGTTTCTACAGTTGAAACCGTGTATACAGTTTTACATGCTGGTGGAAAATTTGGTGGTGGAGGATATAAAGTATCTGGCGGACTTCATGGTGTTGGAGCATCAGTCGTAAATGCTTTAAGCTTGTTTCTAGAAGTTACAGTGTATAAAAATGGAAAAATATATTTTCTAAGATTTAAAAACGGGGGAAAGCCCGAAGAAAAATTAAAAGTAATAGGTGATTGTGAACTGGAAAGGACAGGAACTTCGGTTTCATTTAAACCTGATCCGAGTATTTTTGAAGAAACAACTGAATTTGATTATGAAGTATTGAAGAGCAGAGTGAGAGAATTAGCTTTTTTAAATAAAGGTTTAAGATTTATTTTATCCGACGAAAGAGAAGATGAAAAAAAAGATGCTTTTGTTTATGAAGGAGGCATTTTAGAATATGTTAACTTGCTTAACAAAAATAGGACTCCAATAAATAGAGAGGTAATATATTTCGAAGAAACAGAAGGAGATATCAAAATTGAAATAGCATTGCAATATACAGACAATTATACCGAAAATATTTACTCTTTTGTTAATAATATAAACACATATGAGGGAGGAACACACGACGAGGGAGTAAAAAGAGCACTAACTAGAGTAATTAATAATTATGGAAAATCTTCTGGAATTATTAAGGGAAACGAAGAACCATTGAGTGGAGAAGATGTTAGAGAAGGATTAACAATGATAATTTCTGTGAAACATCCAAATCCACAATTTGAAGGACAAACAAAAACCAAGTTAGGAAACATTGAAGTTAGAAAAATTTCCGATTCAATTTTTTCGAATGGTTTAGAAAGATATTTGTTAGAAAATCCAGATGAAGCTAGAAAAATAATGGATAAAACTCTTACGGCTGCAAGAGCAAGATTAGCGGCAAAGAAAGCAAGGGAATTGACAAGAAGAAAAGGATTATTGGATATATCCAATCAGTGGGAAAAACTTACAGATTGTTCGAGCAAAGATCCTTCAGTTTCCGAAATATTCATTGTAGAAGGAAGAAGTGCTGAAGGACCAGCAAAACAAGGAAGAGATTCAAAAATTCAGGCTGTAATTCCAATAAGAGGAAAAATATTAAATGTTGAAAAAGCAAGACTAGATAAAATACTTGGTAATGAAGAAATTAGAAATCTTATTACCGCTTTTGGAACAGGAATAGGAGAAGAGTTTGACTATTCAAAACTAAGATATTATAAGATAATAATTATGACAGATGCTGATGTTGATGGTTCACATATTAGAACATTATTGTTGACTTTCTTATATAGATATTTTAAGCCTCTGGTTGAAAGAGGACATGTTTATGCTGCTCAGCCTCCTTTGTTTAGAATTTCACACGGAAAGACTCAAAAATACGTATTAAACGAAAAAGAAAGAGATAAATACCTTTCTACTCTTCAAGAAAATACAAAGTATGAGATAGTTAGAATGAAAGGTCTTGGAGAAATGGACGCAATTGAATTAAGAGAGACAACTATGAATATTAATACAAGAACTCTTGTAAGGCTTACGGTTGAGGATGCAATTGTTGCTGATGAAACGTTCAGATTGCTTATGGGAGAAGAAGTTGAACCACGTAGACAATTTATTGAAGAAAACGCGCTAAAAGTAAGAAATTTAGACGTGTAAAGGAGGATTTGTGGAAGAAAACATAGTAGATAAAATAGAAGATATCAATTTATCTTCAGAAATAAAAAACTCTTTTCTTGATTACTCAATGAGTGTAATTGTTTCAAGAGCAATACCGGATGTTAGAGATGGTTTGAAACCGGTACATAGAAGAATATTATATACAATGTATGAAGAAGGAATGACACCGGACAAAAAACATCAAAAAAGTGCAAATGCAGTCGGAGCAGTTATGGGGCACTATCACCCTCATGGAGACTCTGCAATTTATGACAGTATGGCAAGAATGGCACAAGATTTTACGTACAGACACACGTTAGTAGATGGACATGGTAATTTTGGATCTGGAGATGGTGATAGTCCTGCTGCTTCAAGATATACAGAAGCTAGATTATCTAAGATTTCTATGGAATTATTAAGAGATATAAACAAAAATACAGTAGATTTTACTGATAATTATGATGGCCAAAGAAAAGAACCTTCTATATTACCGTCACGTTTTCCTAATATTCTCGTAAACGGAAATATGGGAATTGCAGTTGGAATGGCAACAAATATTCCTCCTCATAATTTAGGAGAAGTAATAGACGGTTGTATAGCGTTTATCGATAATAAAGAAATATCTGTTCTTGAGTTAATGCAGTTTATCAAAGGACCAGATTTCCCGACATATGGATATATTTTGGGAAACAGTGGAATAAAGAAAGCATATGAAACAGGAAAAGGATCGATAGTTTTAAGAGGAAAAGCAAGGATTATTGAAGAAGAAAACAAGAAAAGTAGAATAATTATAACGGAAGTTCCTTATCAAGTAAGTAAGACAAACGATTTAACAAAAAAAATCGGAGAATTAATAAGAAATAAACAAATAGATGGAATAAGTGATCTTCAAGACGAATCTACTCTTGAAGGAATAAAACTTACAATTGAAATAAAGAAAGAAGCTAATGCTAATGTTGTTTTAAATAACTTATATAAACACACGCCGCTTCAAGTAAATTACGGAATAAATTTGCTAATGTTGGTCGATGGAAGACCAAAAACCTTGGGATTAAAGGATATATTGAATTATTACGTAGAATATCAAAAATCAATAATAATTCGAAGAACAAAGTTTGATTTAGATAAATCAAAAGCAAGGGAACACATATTAGAAGGACTCAAAATTGCATTAGACAACATTGATGAAATTGTTAAAATATTAAAGAATGCAAAAGATGACTCTAAAGCAAAAGAAGAATTAAAAGAAAAATTCAATTTATCTGATTTACAATCAGAAGCAATTTTAGAAATGAAATTAAGAAGACTAACGGGTCTTGAAAGAGGAAAAATTGAAGAAGAGCTCGCAGCTATCCTTTTGCTAATTAAAGAATTAGAAGAAATCTTGGCAGATTCAAATAAAGTACTTGAAATAATAAAAAAGGAACTATTAGAAATTAAAGAAAAATATGCTAATGAAAGAAGAACACAAATAGATTTATCTTCTATTGAAAACATAGAAGACGAAGAACTTATACCACAAGAAGAAATTATAGTAACATTAACTAACAAAGGATATATAAAGAGACTTCCTTTGGACACCTATAAGACGCAAAATAGGGGCGGCGTAGGAATAAAAGGAATGACAACAAATGAAGAAGATTTCGTAGAAAACTTATTGATGCTAAACACTCATGATTATTTATTGCTGTTCTCTGACAAAGGGTTGATATATAGAATAAAAGGTTATGAGGTGCCTGAGTATAGTAGACAATCAAAAGGATTGCCAATTGTAAACTTATTGCCTCTTGAGAAAGATGAAATTATCACTTCTGTTTTAAAAATTAATCAAATTGAAGAAAACAGATGTTTGCTATTTGCAACCGAAAAAGGGTTGGTGAAAAGATGTAGCATTGATGATTTTAACAGCATAAGAAAAACGGGCAAGATAGCCATTAAATTAAAAGAAAACGATAAATTAATTGCCGTTCTTAAGACTAACGGAGAGTCTGAAATAACAATGGCATCATCTAACGGTAAAATGGTTAGATTCAACGAAAAAGAAATAAGAATAATGGGAAGAAATGCTTCGGGAGTAAAGGGAATAAACGTTGGAAACGACTCCATTTGTATTGGGGCTAGTGTTGCTGATAATGATAAGGAAGTTCTTGTAGTAAGTGAAAAAGGATATGGAAAAAGAACTAAATTAGAAAACTATAGAGTTACTAAAAGAGGCAGCAAGGGGGTCAAAACTATTAATTCTACAGCTAAGACAGGAAAAATGATCTCGTTTAAAATGGTTAGTGACGAAGAAGACTTAATGATTGTTACTGACTTTGGAATGTTAATTAGGATACCTATTTCTCAAATATCATCAATGAGCAGGGTAACACAAGGGGTTAGATTGATTAATTTAAAAGACAACCAAAAAGTATCTTCAGTATTTAACGTAATGGAGTAAAAAAGGATAATTAGGATTATTTCCCGAGAAAAATTATTTCCCGGGAAATATATAAGCATCGATGTTCCACGTGAAACATACAAGCTAGTAACAAAGAATCGATGTTCCACGTGAAACATACAAGCTAGTAACAGAGTGTCAATGTTCCACGTGAAACATACAAGCTAGTAACAGAGTGTCAATGTTCCACGTGAAACATACAAACTAGTAACAAAGTATCGATGTTCCACGTGAAACATATATCATAAAAATTTATTAAATATAGGTGAAATATATAAATGGTTGCATCATTATAAGAGTTGATATATAATTAATAAGACGTAACAAGCCGTTAATAAAATAGGTCAGGATCGAAAGATAGCAGCCATATTAAGCGGGCTTGTGTACGTCATTTTTTAATTTTAAGGGGAGATATATGAAAAAATATATGAGGGCGGCTCTAGATGAAGCGAAAAAAGCTTTTGACAAAAACGAAATGCCAATTGGAGCAGTTGTTGTATGCAATGGTAAGATAATATCTAGGGGACACAACACTAAAGAAATTGATAATAATCCGATTGGACATGCGGAAATTAATGCAATAGTAAAAGCCTGTAAGAAAAGAAATGATTGGAGGCTAAATGATTGTTTGCTATTTGTAAACGTAGAGCCGTGTTTAATGTGTTATGGTCTAATATATGAAACGAGAATAAGAAAAATATATTGTTCACTAAAAAACAATAAATTTAATGATCTAGTTAGTAAATTTGCTTCATCAGATAACTGCGTTATTGAATATGGATTGCTTGAAAACGAATCTAAGCAATTATTGAAAGATTTTTTTGAAAAACTAAGAAATTGTAAAGGATAATTTTGTTATACATGTTATAATAAGTGTACAAGTGCAGGAGGTTTAATTATGCATTATAGAGCTTTGTACAGGAAGTATAGACCAACGGATTTTTCCGAAATAGTTGGACAAAATCACATTATTAAAACCCTTATTAATACTATAAAAAATAATAGAGTAGGTCATGCTTATCTTTTTTGTGGGTCAAGAGGAACAGGAAAGACGAGTGTTGCAAAAATATTTGCTAGAACTGTTAACTGTGAAAACCTTAAGGATGGGGTTCAATGCAATAAATGTATTATATGTAATTCAAAAAATACTGATGACATAACAGACATTATTGAAATTGATGCTGCTTCTAATAACGGAGTAGACGAAATAAGAGAAATCAAAAATAAAGCAACCCTAGCTCCTGTCTTATGCAAATATAAGGTATATATAATTGACGAAGTACATATGCTTTCTACTGGAGCATTTAATGCACTATTAAAAACACTTGAAGAGCCACCACAACATGTTATTTTTATTCTTGCAACAACCGAACCTCAGAAAATTCCAATAACTATTATATCTCGTTGTCAAAGATTTGATTTCAAAAAAATATTAGTAGATGATATTCAAAATAAACTTAAAGAAATTTCAGTTGCAGAAAAAATTAAAATTGATGACTATTGTATTAGAGAAATTTCAAAACTAGCTGAAGGCTCGTTAAGAGACGCTATTGGTTTACTAGATCAAGTGTGTTCTTTTACAAACGGGAATGTTGATGTTGACAAATTATATGACTTGGTTGGTATGATGCAAATATCAAAAATTATTAATATTGTAGAAAATATATTTTCAAATGATATCGATAAGTTAATGGATTTTTACGAAGAAATGGTTGAAAATAGTAAAGATTTTGAGAAAACATCGGAAAAAATACTGGAAATACTTGTAAATTTGATGATATATAAAAATGCTTCAAAATATTTTTCTTCAAAAGATCTGTTTTATAAAGACGAAATAATTAAGCTAGATAAATTAATTAATAGAGAAAGACTGGGAATTGTCATTGAAGAAATGAACGAATTACTTGAAAAAATTAAGAAAAGTTCTAATCCAAATATTTTATTTGAAATGTTTTTATTAAAAAACATATCTTTTCAACCAAATTTGGAAAATATTGAACAAGAAAATACTGTTATTGTTGATCCAATAGTAAAAGATAAAAACAAAATCAAGGAAAAAACAAAAAACATCATTATTTCAAACACATTAAAAAACTCACGTATTAACAATACTCTAGCTTTAGCTTCAAACGAAAAGAAAAAAGAAATAAAAAAAATATTTATGGACTTGAAAACACACTTAATCGATGGTGAAAACAAAAGTATTATTTCGTTGTTAATGGATTCAGAAGTGGTTGCTGCAAGCGAGAATCATATATTATTAAAATATAAGTATGAAAGTTTAGTTCAAGAAAACGACAATAATATTAACAAAATTGAAAAAATCATTAGCGAATTGACAAATGTTAAGTATAAAGTTGTTGCGATTTGTTGTGAAGAGTGGGAAACAATTAGACCCCATTATATAGAAATGAAAAATAAAAATGGTAAAATAGAATTGATTGAAGAAAACGAAGACGATACAATTTCATGTAGCAAAGACGAAGAATGTTTGTATGGAGATATAATAAATGATTTTGGAGATGGAATTATTGAAATGGAGGGAAAAATATGAATATGCAAGCAATGATGCAACAAGCACAAAAAATACAAAAAGAAATAACAAAAACTAAGGAAGAAATAGAAAGTAAGGAATATACTTCTACAAAATCATTTGTTGAAGTAGTTGTTAGTGGTAAGAAACAAATTAAAAAAATTTCTATTAATAAGGATTCTATTGACAAAGAAGATATTGAAATTTTAGAAGATCTTATAGCTTTATCTGTGAATGAAGCAATTAAAAAAATTGACGATGAAATGGAACAAAAATTAGGAAAATATAACCTTGGTTCTTTGGGAATTTAATATGAATTATCCTGATAGTTTAAAAAAACTGATTGAAAACTTTGAAAAATTGCCTGGAATTGGAGAAAAAACTGCGGAAAGGTTGGCTTTTTCGTTACTCAACTTTGATGAAGAATTTACTAGTGAGTTTTCCGAATCGATTAAAGATATTAAGAAAAAATTAAAAAAATGCAATAAGTGTTGGAATTTGACAGAAGAAGAGTATTGCAAAATTTGTTCTGATAGTAATCGAGATGCAAGTTTGGTTTGTGTTGTAGAAGATACCAAAAATCTGATATTATTTGAAAAAACAGGAAATTATAACGGATTATACCATGTTTTGGGAGGCTTGATTTCACCAATGAATGGTGTAAATCCCGAAGATATTAATATAAAATCTTTATTTGATAGACTAGAAAAAGACAAAGTAAAAGAAGTTATTATCGCCGTTAAACCAACAATAGAAGGAGAAACTACTTCTTTATATTTGTTGAAAATGCTAAAAAATTCCAAAGTTACTGTATCTAAGATTGCACACGGAGTACCATTGGGATCGGATATGGAATACTTAGATTCTTTAACGCTTGAAATGGCTTTAAATGATAGGAAAATAATTTCGTAGATTGAGAGGTAACACATATGAATGGTGACGATCTAAAAAAAATTCTTAATTTGCTTAAACCTTTTGTCAACAATCTTTCACATGCATACTTATTTGCAACGGATGTCGATTATGATTATGAAATAATAATAAAAGAATTTGTTTCTATGATTAGAGAAAAGTACAATAAAACAGAAAAAAATGATATATCTGATTTAATTATAGTAAAACCAGAAGGAATGTGGATTAAAAAAGAACAACTGATTGAATTAAAAAGTGAATTTAGTACAAAAAGTCTAAATTCATCAAAAAGGATTTATATTATAAACAATGTGGATAAATTAAATCCATCATCTGCCAATACCTTGTTAAAGTTTTTAGAAGAACCAGAAAATGATATTGTTGCAATTTTAACAACTTCAAACATTAATAATGTATTTGAAACAATCATTTCAAGATGTCAAATAATTAATTTACAATATATTTCAAAAAACACTGAAAAACCCAATCTGTATTCATTTTTTAAGGAGTACATTTCAAATGAAGAATACATAAAAGATGATTATGGACCAACTTTCATTAACAAAAGTATTGATTTTTTAATGAAATACGAAAATTATAAAACCAAAGCAATTTGTTTTTCTAAAAAAAATTTTCACACAATCTTTCTAAAAAGAGAAGAAATCGAAATATCTCTTCAAATAATGGTAATGTTTTACAGGGATGTTTTAAGGTATATTTATAACAAAGAGCCTATATATTTTGATAATCAAGAAGAAAATATTAAAAATATAGCAAAAACAAATAATTATGTTAATATAATAAATAAAATAAATATATTGAATCAAAAAAAAGAATTAGTAAAATATAATGTTAATATTAATATGTTAATTGATTCGTTAATATTTGATTTTGAAGGAGTTTAATATGATAGATGTAGTTGGAATTTCATTTGAAGAAAATAGTAAAATATATTACTTTTCTCCAAATCAAATAGAAGTAATCAAAGGAGATAATGTTATTGTAGAAACCGAAAATGGAACACAATTTGGTAGAGCGGTAACAGAAATACAAAAAATAAATATTGAAAAAGTTAATAAGATAATAAAAAATGTGATTCGAAAGGCTAGCGAAAAGGATGTAGATATTTTTGAAAAAAATTCCGAGTTGGCAAAGAATGCTTTGAAAAAAAGTCAGGAAATAGCAAGTGAGAATAAATTAAAAATGAACATAATAAGCGCAACATACACATTTGATAGATCTCAATTATTGTTTAACTTTGTTGCTGATGAAAGAATAGACTTTAGAAAATTAGTTAAGGATTTGGCAAATATATATAAAACCAGAATAGAGCTTAGACAAATAGGTGTTAGAGATAAAGCAAAAGAAATAGGTGGAATTGGAATATGCGGAAGATGTTTGTGCTGTAGTTCGTTTTTGAAATCATTTGATTCGCTTTCAATCAATATGGCAAAAAATCAAAATATGGCTTTAACTCCTAACAAAATAAATGGATCTTGCGGAAGGTTATTGTGTTGTTTAGGGTATGAAAATGATATATATGAAGAATATAGAAAAGGTTTGCCTAATATAGGCGAAAAACTAAAAGTAAATGATGAAATAAAAAGAGTAATATCTGTAGATATACTGAGCAGAACTTACAGAACAATCAATGACAAAAGTGAGGTTGAAGAAACAAAAGCTGATTAGAAAAGAGAGATATTTATGAAATTAATTGTAGGATTAGGTAATCCGGGAATTGCATTTAAGAAAACACGTCATAACGTAGGGTTTATGGCCATTGATTTGTTTTGCCAAAAGGCAAAAATAAAATTTGATCAAAAAAAATTCGGTGGGTTATTTACTCAGACTATAATTAATAATCAAAAAATTATGTTGCTAAAACCGCAAAAATATATGAACTTATCCGGTGAAATAATAAAACAATTTATTGATTACTATAATATTCCTATTGATGAAATACTAGTTATTCATGATGATATGGACATTGAATTGGGCAAAATAAAACTAAAATTGTCTGGTAGCAGTGGTGGTCATAATGGGTTAAAAAACATTGAGGAAAACATAAAAACTGCAAATTACAAAAGATTAAAAGTAGGAATTTCAAAGTCCCTAAACTATGACTCAAAGGATTATGTATTAGGAAAATTTACTAAAGAAGAAGCCACTAAGATAACAGAAATCATGGAAGTTGTAGTTTGTGCTATAAACGATTATATTAATATGGATTTTGTTAATTTAATGAATAAATATAATAAGAAACAATAAGTTTGGTGTAAAATGTTTGATTTTGACAATAAACTTAATAATAATTCATTTTCAAAAGCTGCCTTTATTTGCCAAAATGAAGAGTTTTTAAGTGTATACATAAATTCAATAAAAGACTCTAATATTTTATTTGTCACAAATACTCTATTTGAAGCAAACAAAATTTATGATTCGATTATTAATTACAATAAAGATGTTCTTTTTTTTCCTGCAGATGATTTCTTTTTTGAAGAATCTTTTGCGGCAAGTCCAGAATTAGCAATAACTAGAATTGAAACAATTAATAAAATTTTAGATGGCAAAAACAATATAATTATAACTAATTTAATGGGGATATTAAGGTTTTTACCAACAAAAAGCAAATGGAAGTCATCTATACTAAAATTAAGTGTTGGAGATACAATTAGAAAAGAAAATTTTGTTGAAAAGCTATATTCGATTGGCTATGTACAGGAGTCTTTGGTAAAAAAAACTGGGGACTTTGCAAATAGGGGTTTTATTGTTGATGTTTTTCCGTGCTTAAATGATAACCCAATAAGAATAGAATTTTGGGGAGACAGTATTGAATCTATAAGATTTTTTGATATAGATTCTCAACGATCTTATGAGAATTTAAATAATATAACAATATTTCCAACAAGTGAATTTATATCAAGTAAAAAGGTAGAAGAAAGAAAACAAAAATTTCTAAACAGGTATGAAGAAGTAAACTCAATAGCAAGTTATTTAGATGATTGTGTTTTAATATATAAAGATAAAAATCAAATTAATAATTCATATATTAAATTAATTGAAGATATCAAGGAATATAACGTAGAAAGAAATATAATTTCAGATCAATATTTTAATGATTTATATGAGATAAAAGGATCAAAAGAAATAAATATTATGACGTTAGATAATATTTTTGAAGAAAAGTACGATTTAGTTGTAGACTTACAAATTAAAAATGTTATAAATTACAAGGGAGATTTTGAATTACTAAATGCTGACTTAAAAGCATATCTAAGACAAAATAAAACAATAATAATTGCTATTAGTTCAAAAAAATTGATTGAAAATCTTGCAACCTATGTAAACCATTCAACTATCATAACAACAGAAGATAAAATTGTTAAAGGTTCAATAAACATTATTGAAAAAAAAATAAACGATGGATTTCTACTAAATGATTTAATTGTATTTTCTGAAAGAAACATTTTTAATCATAAGATTACTAATTCAACTTATAAAAGCAAATTTAAATATGGAACAAAAATTTCTGACTATTCAAAGCTTAATATCGGAGATTATGTTGTTCATGAAGCTCATGGAATTGGAATATATCAAGGAATTGTAACTCTTGAAGTCTCAGGAGCTATAAAAGATTATCTTTTAATAAAATACAAAAACAAGGAAAGTTTATATATTCCAGTAGAAAAGATAGATTTGATTTCTAAATATTCTCAAAATGAGGGAGAAATTCCTAAAATTAGCTCCCTGGGTGGAACGGATTGGCAAAAAACAAAATTGAGTGTAAGAAATAAAATTAGAGATATTGCGGATAAACTTATTAAAACTTCTGCAGAAAGAGCATCTAAAGAAGGGTTTATTTTTAGCAAAGATGACCAAAATCAATTTGACTTTGAAAATGAGTTTATATATGAAGAAACAAAAGACCAGTTAATAGCAACAAGACAAATTAAGGATGATATGGAATCTATTACTCCTATGGATAGAATATTATGTGGTGACGTAGGTTATGGGAAAACAGAAGTTGCATTTAGGGCTATATTTAAGGCGGTTAATAGCGGAAAACAAGTGGCATATTTATGTCCTACGACTTTATTATCAAATCAACAATATAATAATGCTTTAACTAGATTTCAAAATTTTCCTGTTAATATTGCGTTATTAAATAGATTTACTTCAAAAAAAGAAACAAATAACATATTGAATGGACTTAATAGAGGAACAATAGATATTGTATTTGGAACTCATAGATTGTTAAGTAAAGACGTATTATTTAAATCATTAGGTCTATTGATAATCGACGAAGAACAACGATTTGGAGTAATTCATAAGGAAAAAATAAAAGAGTATAAGGCAAATATTGATATATTGACATTATCTGCAACACCCATTCCTAGGACTCTTCAAATGGCAATGGTAGGATTAAGAGGTCTTTCTTTGATCGAGACTCCGCCCTTGAATAGGTACCCTGTTCAGACATATGTATTGGAGGAGAGCAATTATATTCTTAAAGAGGCAATATATAAGGAATTATCAAGAAATGGACAAGTATATATTTTATACAATAGTGTAGAGAAAATAGAAAAGAAAGCTATTGAAATCCAAAATTTGGTAAAAGAGTCTAAAGTTACTTTTGCTCATGGCAAAATGAACAAAATCGAAATGGAAAACATTATGATATCTTTTATCAATAGAGATTTTGATGTATTGGTTTGTACAACCATAATTGAGACGGGAATTGATATTCCTAATGTAAACACTCTTATTATAATAGATGCTGAAAGATTTGGATTAAGTCAACTATATCAAATAAGAGGAAGAGTTGGTAGAACAAATAAAATTGCATATGCTTACTTAATGTATAACAAAAATAAAATAATTGGTGACTTAGCATCAAAAAGATTAAATACTATTAAGGAATTTACCGAACTGGGAAGCGGTTTGTCGATTGCTTTAAGAGACTTGTCGATAAGAGGCTCCGGAGATATATTAGGAAGTGAACAGTCTGGGTTTATAGATAGTGTTGGAATTGAATTATATACAAAGATGATAAATGAAGAAGTAGAAAAAATAAAAGGAAATTTTGTTGAAAAAGAGAGTCAAGAAGAAGAAATGCCTTTAATAAATATCGATACACATATCGATGATTCATTTATGATCGATGAATCTTTAAAAATAGAAATACATAAAAAAATAAACGAAATTGATGGTTATGAAAAATTAATCGAGGTTAAAAGAGAGATAGAAGATAGGTTTGGAAAAGTATCAGATAAATTGCTGTTATATATGCATCAAGAATGGTTTGAAAAATTAGCGCGAGAAAAGGGAATAGAAAAAGTAAGACAAAATATGAATTCTATAGATCTAATATTTTCTAAAGAAGGAACTGAGACTTTAAATATAAATGATTTATACTATAGTAGTTTATCTATTTCAAAGAATTTCAGATTTTCTTACGAATATAGGAGATTAAAAGTTACTCTTGATATATTAAAACTCAACAAACATTGGTTATATTATTTGTTAGAATTCTTCAATAATATTTGACAAAAAATATATCGATGATATAATTTTAATCATAAATGACGTTGAAGAAAATGAGGTTTGAAGTAATATTTTAGAGAGCTTGGTTAGCTGAAACAAGTATATTATTTCTTACTGTATGAATTTGGAGTCAAACGTATTTCTGCGTTAAAGAATCGAGAGCATAGTAATACTATGAATTAAGGTGGTACCACGCAAGAGCGTCCTTATATAAGGATGCTTTTTAGGAGGATTTTATGGAAAAATATTATATTTCAACTGCAATTGCATATGCTTCAAGCAAACCTCATGTAGGCAATGTTTATGAAGCGGTTTTAGCTGATTCTATTGCAAGATATAAAAGAAAAAAAGGATTTGATGTATATTTTCAAACTGGAACAGACGAGCATGGGGAAAAAGTTCATAATATGGCGTTGGAAAAAGGTATCGATGAACAAACTTTTGTTGATGAGGTTTCAAAAGAGGTAAAAAGAATTTTTGATTTATTAGATGTGTCATACGATAAGTTTGTTAGGACTTCTGATCAATTCCACAAGGAAAAAGTCGAAAGAGTTTTTAATAAGCTTTATCAAAATGGAGACATCTATAAAGACAAATATGAAGGATGGTACTGTGTGCCTTGTGAGGCATATTTTACAGACTTACAATTGATTGATGGAAAGTGTCCAGACTGTGGGAGAGAAGTAGAAAAACATAGTGAAGAGGCATATTTTTTTAAGTTATCAAAATATACTCCAAGGTTGATAGAATATATAAACAATAATCCAACTT
This sequence comes from uncultured Muribaculaceae bacterium, assembly GCA_964428195.1. Lineage (GTDB taxonomy): Bacteria > Bacillota_I > Bacilli_A > RF39 > UBA660 > JAAYGD01. The sequence goes on from CAYRXC010000001.1 coordinate 42,462, forward strand.
TTTTGTTACCAGAATTTAGAAAAAATGAAATTATGAATAACTTCATATTGCCTGGACTCCAGGATTTATGTGTCACAAGAACGTCTTTTGATTGGGGAGTAAAGGTTCCCTTTGATAGAGAGAAGGTCATATATGTTTGGATTGATGCACTAATTAATTATATTACTTTCATTGGATATGATGTAGAAAACAAAGAAGAAAGATTTGAATATTTATGGCCGGCTGATCTTCAAATAATAGGAAAAGATATTTTTAGATTTCATGCAATTTATTGGCCAATAATTTTGATGGCTCTTGGAGAAAAACTTCCAAAGACAATATTTGGTCATCAATGGTTAATATCAGGAAAAGAAAAAATGAGCAAATCTAGAGGAAACGTTTTATATGCCGATGATTTAGTTGAAGAGTTTGGTCTAGATCAAATAAGATACTATATTTTAAGTTCTATGCCATTAAATAGTGATGGTTTAATATCAAGAGACCTAATAATCGAAAAAATAAATTCCGATTTATCAAATAATATAGGAAATCTTGTCAATAGAACTATCTCAATGTCAATTAAATACTTTGAAGGAAAAGTAAACAAACCTTCTAAGGCATATCCTGAGGATGAAAAATTTATTAAAGAGGTTGAAAAATTATCAAAGATTTCGATTAAATATTTTGAAGAGATAAATATCAGCTTAGCATTATCGACGATAATCGATATATCCAGAATGACCAACAAATACATAGATGATAATTCACCTTGGATATTGGCAAAAGAAGAAAACAAAACCAGGTTAGAAGCGGTAATATTTAATATTTTGGAATCAATTAGAATAATTTCAGTGTTATTAGAACCATTTATTCCATCTACCTCAACAAAAATATTGGATTCTTTAAACACAAAATATAATAACTATGAATCTATAGAAGTATTTGGAGAAAAAGAAGAACAATATATGGTTAAAAAAACAGATATATTATTTGCTAGAGTAGATAAAGAGTAGTTTGTTTTTTGGTAGTTTTATTGTTATAATTAAATAGGAGGTTTGCTATGTTTGTAAATTTTGTATTAGAGATTCTATTTCCTTTGATGATTGCTCTTGTATTAATTGTTACTTTTCTTAAAATTACATCGATGATTTTGGATTTGATTAATTTTGATATAATACCTATAAGAGTTCTATTATTTCTAGTTATTTATTACTTTGCTGGACCTTTTATTTATGATTATGTTAGTAAACTATTTGATAAAATTCATCCGATAGCTGAATTCTTCTTTATTCCTATTCAAAAAATTATCGAATATATTGGGTAATTATGGTAGTAGATACTCACTGCCACATATTAAGAGATTACTACGAAGATATCGATAGTGTAATAGAAGAATCAAAGAAAAAAAACATAATATTAATTATTAATGGAATAAGTCCAAGTTCAAATAGAGAAATATTAAAAATAGTAAAAGAACACGACAACGTTTTTGGAGTTTTGGGATTCCATCCTTCTGAAGTAGAAAATATTTCGGAAGAAGACTATTTAGTTTTAGAAGAGCAGCTTAAAGAAGACAAGATAATTGGAATTGGAGAAATCGGGTTAGATTATTATTGGACAAAAGAAAATAAAGAAGAACAAATTATTTTATTTAAAAGGCAACTTGAAATAGCGTCTAACTTTAATTATCCAGTTATTATCCATAACAGAGACGCTACACAAGATATTATTGAGATATTGAAAGACTATAAAGTAAGAGGTATAATGCATGCATTTAGTAAAAGTCTAGAAGTTGCAAAAATATTTACTAAAATGGGTTTTAAACTTGGAATTGGTGGAATTATTACTTTCAAAAATTCATCTTTAAAGGAAGTAATTGAACAAATTGATTTAGAAAACATTGTATTAGAAACAGATTCGCCATATTTAACCCCCGAACCTTACAGAGGCAAAACTAATTATCCAATTATGATAAAAGAAACCGTTAAAAGTATTGCTGAAATAAAAAATATTTCTGAAAATAAAGTAGAGGAAACAACGTTTAACAATACTACCTCAATATTTGACTTAAAACCATTAAAATGATACAATTATTAAAGTTTAAATAGGAGGAATATGATAAAGAAAAGCATTTATTTCTTGATAATTATTATATTGTTAATAAATGTTTCGATTTTATCTTATAGATATAGTTTTTATTCTAATATTGTATATAGAGCAAGTATATATTCGCGCGAAAAAGATAATTTGGTAATAGTTGAAAAAGAAGTTAAGATTAATGATAATGAATCATTTACTGTCTTAGATTCATATGAGGGAGTAATGACCGCATACGGAGCAGATTGTTATGGTTGCTCAGGAGTAACTGCATATGGGTACGATATTAGAAATAACAACATATATTATGAAGATGAAAAATTTGGGAACATAAGAATAGTTGCTGCGGATAATAGTGTTCCATTTGGAACAGTAGTAAGAGTATCCGGGGTAAAAATATATGAAGAACCTTTTTTAGCAATTGTATTAGATAGAGGATATGCAATAAAAGGCGATATTATGGATTTGGCATTTGGCTTTCAGGATGATGAAGATGTGAAAAAAGTAGGAAGATCAAATGTATTATATGAAGTATTAAGATATGGATGGTAAGAGACTTGAGGGTCTCTTATTTATTGGAGAAGAGCTATGAACAATAATTTTATTTTTAAAAAAAGACTTGGACAAAATTTTCTAATTAATGAAAACATTTTAGATCAGATAATTGACAATTCAGATATAGAGGAAGAATCACTTGTCATCGAAGTCGGGTGTGGTTCGGGCAATTTGACAAGGAAATTGTCGGAAAAATTTAAATATGTATTAGGATATGAAATAGATAAAGATCTCGAGAAAAGCTTAAACGAAATTAATAATCAAAATACAAATATTATATTCGAAGATTTTTTAAAAAGAGATATAAAAAGAGATATATCTAATTATAAATACGATAAATTATATGTTATTTCAAATCTGCCATATTACATAACAACCCCTATTATAGAAAAAATAATAGAGAGTAAAATTGATCCTTTTCGAATAATTGTTATGGTCCAAAAAGAAGTTGGTGATCGAATAAAAGCAAAACCAAATTCAAAACAATACAGCTCGTTAAGCATTTATATAAATTATTATTTCGAGGTAAAAAAAATATTAGAAGTAAAAAGGGGAAACTTTTATCCACAACCTAATGTCGATAGTATAGTATTAAAAATGAGTAGAAAAGATACTAAAGAAATACCAATTAATGAAGAGTTGTTCTTTAAATTGGTAAGAGATTCGTTCAAGTTTAAGAGAAAAACATTAAAAAATAATTTAATAGATTATGATTTTGCAGTAATTGAAGAAGTCCTTAAAGAGAACGGCTATAAAGAAAATATTAGGGCAGAACAAATATCTATTGATTTGTTCATAAAGATTGCAAATTCTATATATTTAAACAATTTACATTAAACATATTGATTTTTTTCTTATAATAATGTAATATTATATTGAATTTAGTTCAAAAGGAGAGGTGCTCGTGAAAATAACATCAGTAAATGTTCGTAAAATCGAAAAAGAAAATTCTCGTATGAAAGGAATTGTATCTATATTAATAGACGATTGTTTCGCTATTCATGATATTAAAATTATCGAAGGCGATAATGGTCCATTTGTTGCGATGCCAAGTAGAAGAAATGCAGTAGGTGACTATAGAGATATAGTGCACCCAATAAATCAAGAAACTCGTGATATGTTTAATAAAGTAATAATTGCTGAATATGAAAATGCCGAAGATGTTACGAATGAAGAAGTAGAAGAAGAGGAATAAACCTCTTTTTTTGTTAATTAATGTAAAACGTAATTATCAAATGTTGATATCCTTTTTTAATGTTGATAAAATAGCATTAAGAGAGGGTATGTATTATGAAGCAAGGCTCTAGAATTAAGAAAAAAGTATATATATTCTGTTTTTTTCTTATGTTTATTACTGTTATGATTTTTAGTGTTGCTTCAGTCTTTGCCAAAGTAGTAAACTTATATCAGGAAAAGGAAGAACTTAAAGAGGAATTAAGCCAAGCTAAAGAGAACAAAAAGTATTTAGAAAAAGAAGTAGAAAGACTAAGTGATGAGGAATACATTGCAAGATTTGCTAGAGAAAAGTACTTGTTTTCTAAAGAGGGAGAATTCATTATTAAAATACAAAAGTAAGATTTATTCTTACTTTTATGTTATTATTAATTTGGTGATTTTATGGAATTAGCTAATTCATTAGTTTTAGCTTATATTGGTGACTCGTTTTATGAGTTAAATGTAAGAAAACATCTTGTTGAAAATAAAATCAACAAGGTTAATTTGCTGCAAGAAAACGCAAAAAATTATGTTAGTGCAAGAAGACAAGCATATTTTTTAAAGGTAATGATTGAAAACAACTTTTTTGATGAGGAAGAACTTCAAGTAATAAAAAGAGCTCGAAATTCAAAAGTGCACTCTCATCCAAAACACACTGATATTTTATCTTATAAACATGCGACAGCATTAGAAGCAATTGTCGGATTTCATTATGTAAAAGAAGATTTTTGTAGATTAGAAGAAATAATGAATTATATATGGGGTATTAAATGATAGTAATAGGTAAAAATGTTGCAATTGAATTGCTAAATAAAGATGAAAAAATTAACAAAATATATTTATATAACAATTTTGATGACAATAAAATTATAAACATGATCAAAAAAAGAAATATTAGCGTTGTTTATAAAACAAAAAATGAATTATTCAAAATTGATAATGGAAATCATCAGGGTATAATTTTGGATATACCTGATTTTGATTATTGTGATTTTGATAAATTAATTAATAATAAAAAATTTATTGTAATATTGGATCATATTGAAGATCCGCATAATTTTGGAGCAATAATCAGAACTTGCGAAGGAGCGGGAGTAGATGGAATAGTAATACCAAAAGATAGAAGTGTATCAATTAATTCGACAGTAATGAAAACCAGTTCTGGAGCTTTATCAAATATGATGATATCACAAGTAGTAAACATAAATAATGCAATAGAAATAATGAAAGAAAAAGGATATTGGGTTGTGGGGTCAGTTATGGATTCGAAAGATAAGTATTTCGAAATCAAATATAATTATCCGATTGCATTGGTAATCGGAAGCGAAGGAAAAGGAATAAGTAAATTAACAAAAGAAAAATGCGATTATTTGATTACTATACCTATGAAGGGAAAAATAAATAGTTTAAATGCCTCTGTAGCGGCAGGAATAATAATATATGAAATATCAAAAAATATATAAGGAGGATAAATGTATAAAGATATCGATGATTATGAGTTAATTTATTTAATTGGTGAACAAAATGAAAAAGCTTCAGATATACTTTATGAAAGATACAAGCCTATAATTGATTTGAAATCCAAAAAATATCTAAAATACGGAAAAAAATTAGGGTTAGAATATTCCGATCTATTTCAAGAAGGAATGCTGGGGCTTTCTGAAGCTATAAAAACGTATGATGATTCTAAAAATGCTCAATTTAAAACATTTTCAAATTTGTGCATTGAAAGGCAAATATTTTCTTTGTTGAAAAAAGCAAGCAGAAAAAAGCACTCATTATTGAACGAGTCAATTTCGCTTGATGATAAAATTAATGATGATGATAACACGCTATTAGACTTAATAGTAGAAAAAGGGACGAATCCAAGCGATATGATGGAATATACCGAAAAGAAAAACGAATTGTACGATTTTATAGAAAAAACTCTTACTCCTTTAGAAAAAGAAGTGTTTGATTTGAAAATAAATGGTTTTGATTACAAAGAGATATCTAGATTACTAAATAAAAGTTATAAATCTATCGATAGTGCAATTCAGAGAATAAGAACAAAAATTAAGAACAACATAAATAATAATCAATCTTGACTTTAATATACCTTTGTGTTAATATCGTTTCAAGAAACACAGAGGTGTTTTTATTTTGGAAAAAGGTGGGAAATGAAAAAAATTAAAGAATTTTTAATCAGTGTAAAAAAAGAAACATCAAAGATAAAATGGCCAACAAAAAAAGAGATGATAAAATATTCGACTGCAACTCTATCGTTTATGTTCTTCTTTGGAATATTTTTCTTCGTATTGGACTTTGTTTTTGCTTTTTTAAAGAGTATAGTGGGGTAATTAATGGAAAGCAAACAATGGTATGTAGTAAACACTTATTCGGGTCATGAAAACAAAGTAAAAGAAAAATTGGAAATGCGTATTAATTCGATGAATATGCAAGACTATATTTTTAGGGTAATTTTACCTGAACAAAAAATTGAAGAAACAAAAGATGGAGTTACTAAAGAAAAAATCAAGAAAATGTTTCCCGGATATATATTGGTAGAAATGATTATGTCTGATGAGGCTTGGTACGTTGTAAGAAATACTCCGGGAGTAACTGGATTCATAGGTTCAAGTGGAAAAGGAGCCAAACCAATCCCTTTACTTTCTACAGAGATAGATAGAATATTATCTAACATGGGAATGAGTAGATTAGAATTGGGTAATGAAATTCAAGTTGGAGAAAAAATTAAGATTACTGATGGACCATTCAAGACCATGATTGGGAAAATACAAGAAATTGATTTTGATTCACAAGAGTTAAAAGTTGCAATCGATTTGTTTGGACAAGAAACTATTATTGAAGCAAAATTGTATCAAGTAGAAAAGATTTTTTAATATTTAATTGCATTTAAATAAATAAGGTGTTAAAATATCTTTGCTATATTTATGTATAGTGATCGAGTGGGAGCGGATTAGCAATAATACCACTCCGCGAAAAAATATATTAGGAGGTGTTTTTCGTGGCAAAAGTAGCAGTAAAAGTAATAAAATTACAAGTTCCTGCTGGAAGAGCAACACCAGGACCGCCAGTTGGAACTGCGTTAGGACCTGCAGGTGTAAACTCTCAAGAGTTTTGTACTAAGTTCAATGATGCAACTAAGGACAAAATGGGAGATGTTCTGCCAGTAGTAATAAGTATTTATGAAGATCGTTCTTTTGATTTTAAAGTTAAAACACCACCTGCAGCATTTTTGATTAAAAAATTTGCTAAGGTGGAAAAAGCTGGATCAAAAGGAAAAACTGAAAAAGCAGGTTCAATAACAAGAGCACAATTAAGAGAAATTGCAGAAATAAAAGCAGTTGACTTAAATGCTTACGATATTGAAAGTGCAATGAAGATTATTTCTGGCACAGCATATAACATGGGAATAGAAATAATTGATTAACATATAGGTTTAACCTATGTGGGAGGAAAACCGTATTTACCACATAAGGAGGAAAAAATGAAAGGTAAAAAATATACAAATTCAGCGGCTAAAGTAGATAAAACAAAAAGTTACAATTTAGAAGATGCTGTTAAATTGGCAAAAGAAACAAGCACTTCTAAATTCGACGAAACTATTGAAGTTGCTATTAGATTAAATATCGACGTAAAAAAGGCAGAACAACAGCTAAGAGGAGCACTAGTTTTGCCAAACGGAACTGGAAAAAGCAAAAAGGTATTGGTAGTTGCCAAAGGAGACAGAGCTAAAGAAGCAGAAAAAGCTGGCGCTGATTATGTTGGAGACGAAGAAATATTGCATAAGATTGAGAATGAAAACTGGATTGATTTTGATGTAATAATTGCAACGCCGGATATGATGCCAGCATTAGGAAAACTTGGAAAGATTTTAGGACCAAAAGGCTTAATGCCAAATCCTAAGGTTGGAACGGTTACAGCAGATGTAAAAAAAGCAGTTGAAGATGTGAAAAAAGGAAAAGTTGAATATAAGACTGATTCTTTTGGAAATGTTCACTCAATAATAGGAAAATCATCTTTCGATGAAAAAAAATTACAAGAGAATTTAAAAGTTTTTGTTGAAACAATTATTAAGTCTAAACCATCAACAGTTAAAGGTGATTATATAAAAAATATATCTATATCTTCAACAATGGGACCTGGAATTAAGATTGATTTAAATTCCTTTGACAAATAAAATTAATTGATATATAATACAAAAAGAAAAAAAGCAATACCCATAGACAGTAGGGGCTAAGTAAGCATAATATTCCTACCGAGGGTTAAAATAACTAAGTTATTTTAAACTCTCATTATGGAAAGAGAGTTTTTTATTTGGGAGGTGAGTTATGGCAAATGAAAGAATTCTAGAACAAAAAAAGCAAGTTGTTTCTGAAATCAAAGATAACATATCAAAATCAGCATCTACAATATTCTTTGACTATAGAGGTTTGACTGATGAGCAAATATTTCAAATTAGAAAAGAACTAAAAAACAACAATGCTGAAATGAAAGTATACAAAAACACAATGACAAAAAGAGCGCTTGATGAACTAAAACTTAATCTTGAAGATTGCACATCAGGGCCAAGTGCTATAGCATTTGGAGAAGATTCTATTGTTCCAATCAAAATAGTAACTGAATTTTCAAAAAAGTATGAAGCGTTATCTATAAAGGGCGGAATAGTAGATGGTGAGGCAACTTCATTAAATGTGCTATCAAAGTTAGCAACTATACCATCTAGAGATGTACTTCTAACAATGTTAGCAAGTGGAATGATTGGAATTGTAAAGAACTTGAGCATATCATTAAATGCATATGCAGAGAAATTAAATGAGGAGGGAAAATAATATGGCAAAGTTAACTAAAGAAAGTTTTATCGAATCTTTAAACGAAATGAAATTATTAGAAATAATGGAATTGGTAGATGCAATGAAAGAAGCATATGGTATCGATCCAACAGCAGTAGCTGCAGCAGCTGCACCAGTAGCAGCAGCTCAAGAAGAAGAAAAAACTTCATTCAATGTTGTACTTACTTCTGCAGGAGCAAATAAGATAGCAGTAATTAAAGTAGTAAGAGAAGCAACTGGATTAGGATTAGTTGAAGCTAAGAATTTAACTGAAGCTGGCGGAAACATCAAAGAAAATGCTAAAAAAGAAGAAGCTGAAGAATTAAAAGCAAAACTAGAAGAAGCTGGCGCGACAGTTGAATTAAAATAATACAAAACCTATTAATTAGGTTTTTTTGTATTTATTGGAGATAATTATGGATCACTATTTTACAAATAATAATTTAGAATCCGAACTATTTTTAATAAGATCGATGATTAATGGGCACGAATATGAATTTTATTCAGATAATGGTGTCTTTTCGAAAAAAAATATAGATTATGGAACAAAATTATTGTTGGAAAACATAAAAGATGTATTTGGAAATGTATTAGATTTGGGGTGTGGTTATGGGGTCATTGGAATATATATTAATATGAACTATAACACAACAGTAGATATGGTTGACATTAATCTACGGGCAATTAAACTTTCTAAGATGAATATAAAAAAATATAAATTAACAAATATTAATGCTTACGAAAGCGATGCTTATAAAAATATAATTAACAAATACGATTTTATTATTACTAATCCACCAATTAGAGCAGGAAAAAATAAAATACTCGAAATTCTAATTGGAGCCAAAGAGTATATGAAAGAAAGTTCAAAATTGTACTTTGTGATGAGAAAAGATCAAGGCGTTGGAAGTATAATAAATATATTAAAAGATCATTATAAAATTACAATATTAAAAAAATCAAAAGGATTTTGGGTAGTTTGTGCAGAAAATTAATAAACTTTTGTTTTTTTCGTTGACTTGTTTGATTTTTTTTGTTATTATCTTAAATTGGTGACGTGTACCTTTTTGCACGCGTTCTTTGAAATAAATAAATTTTATGGGGTGAAAAAATGGCTTATAAATTCGAAAAATTCGGTTCATATCGTGAAAGAGCAACCTTTTCAAAATGGGGAAATCTTCTCGAATTATCAAATCTACTTGAAATACAAAAAAAATCATATGATTGGTTCGTTACAGAAGGAGTAAAGGAAGTTCTAAGCGATTTGTTTCCGATAGATAGTTTTTCGGGAGTTTTATCTTTAGATTTTGGTGATTATGCTTTTGAAAACCCAAAATATTCGATAAAAGATTGCAAAGATAGGAATCTTACATATGCTTCTCCTTTGATGGTTCAATCTAGGTTGTTTAATAAAGAAACTGGCGAAATAAAGGAGCAAGAGTTGTTTTTGGGAAATATCCCATTGATGACTGAAAGCGGAACATTTATTGTCAATGGTGCAGAGAGAGTAATAGTATCTCAATTAGTTCGTTCTCCAAGTGTCTATTATACTAAACAAATAGACAAAAATGGGAGAGCTGTTTTTGCATGCCAAGTAATTCCAACAAGAGGAACATGGTTAGAATATGAGATGGACTCTAGAGATGTCTTTTATGTAAGAATAGATAGAACTAGAAAAGTTCCAATTACTACTCTACTAAGAACCTTTGGTTTATCTACTGATGAAGAAATTAAAGAAGTATTTGGAGAAGATCCATATTTATTAAACACTTTGGAAAAAGATTCTACTAAAAACATGGATGAAGCTTTAATAGAAATATATGAAAAACTAAGACCAGGAGAACCCGCAACTTTGGATAGTGCTAAAAATCATTTGATTACAAAGTTTTTTGATGAGTTTAAATATGATCTAGCAAAAGTAGGAAGATATAAATTCAACAAAAAATTAGATGTATGTGAAAGACTATTGGGATGCAAGATAGCAGAAAAAATTAAAGTAGACGGAAAAGTAATATTAGATGTAGGAACAATTATTACAAAAGATATTTTAGATGAGATTAAACCTATATTTAAAGCTGGATATAATGTAAAAGAAGTAAAAATTAATGAAACTTTAGATTCATTTGGCAAAATACAAACATTAAAAGTTTATTCTAAACTTAATCCTGAAAAAGTAGTAGAAATAATAGGAAATGATCAAGATTTAACTATAAAAAGGCTAACTATCTCTGATGTTTATGCTACTGTTTCATATTATTTAAATTTATTACAAGGTATAGGAAACATTGATGAAATAGATCATTTAGCAAATAGAAGAGTAAGACAAGTTGGAGAATTATTACAAAATCAATTTAGAATTGGACTTGCTAGAACTGAAAGAATAATTAGAGATAAAATGAGTACTGTTGATTTAGCTACAGTAACACCAAAAAATTTAGTTAACATTAGACCTTTAACTGCAGTAATAAAGGAATTGTTTGGTTCTTCTCAATTATCGCAATTCATGGATCAACAAAATCCTATTGCCGAATTAACTAATAAAAGACGTTTGTCTGCATTGGGACCTGGTGGTTTATCTAGAGATAGAGCAGGAATGGAAGTTCGTGACGTAAATGAATCACATTATGGAAGAATTTGTCCAATTGAATCGCCAGAAGGTCAAAATATTGGATTGATTACTTCGCTAGCTAGTTATGCAAAAGTCAATGATTATGGCTTTATTATGACTCCATATGCAAAAGTCAAAGATTCAACTGTAATAAAAGAACAAATTGATTATTTAACGGCAGACGAAGAAAATGATTATATGATTTCTCAAGCGGGTGTAAAACTTGGCAAAAATGGAGAAATACTTGAAGAAGAAGTTGTTGTTAGATATAAAGGCGACACAATAATGGCAAAAAGAGAAGAAGTTGATTATATCGATGTTTCTCCTCAACAAATAGTTTCAATTACAGCAAGTTGTATACCATTTTTGGATAACGATGATGCTACTAGAACATTGATGGGTGCAAACATGCAACGTCAAGCTTTGCCTTTGTTAAAAACTGAAGCGCCACTTGTTGCAACAGGGGTTGAACACATAGCTGCTAAGGATAGTGGAGCAGTAGTTATTGCTAAAGCAGATGGAATAGTAGATTATGTAGATGCTACAAAAATAGTTGTAAAAAATAAAGAAGGAAAAGATGTATATTATTTAAAGAATTACGAAAGATCAAATGTAGCAACTTGTTATCATCAAGTGCCTATTGTTAGAATTGGTGACAAAGTAGAGTCAGGAATGGTAATTGCCGATGGGCCAAGCACTAACAAGGGAGAATTGGCGTTGGGAAAAAATGTTGTAATAGCGTTTATGACTTTCGATGGATATAATTATGAAGATGCGGTTGTTATTAATGAGAAATTAGTTAAAGATGACGCATATACATCATTAAAGATAGAAAATTACGAAATTCAATGCAGAGATACAAAATTAGGACCAGAAGAAATTACAAGAGATATTCCTAATGTATCCGAGGAAAATAGAAAAAATCTAGACTCAAACGGAATAGTTAGAATAGGAACCGAAGTATTTGAAGGAGACATTCTTGTTGGAAAAGTAACGCCAAAAGGAATGGTAGAATTAACTTCGGAAGAGAAACTATTACATGCTATATTTGGAGAGAAAACCAGAGAAGTAAGAGATACTTCTTTGAGAGTAGAGCATGGAGAAGGTGGAATAGTACACGATATCAAAATAACAACTAAAAAAGAATCAGACGAATTACCTAGTGGAGTAAATATGGTTGTTCGTGTATCTATAATACAAAAGAGAAAGATATCGGTTGGAGATAAAATGGCCGGAAGACACGGAAACAAAGGTGTTGTTTCGTTAGTTTTACCTCAAGAAGATATGCCATATATGGAAGACGGAAGACCTGTTGATATTTTACTTAATTCACAAGGTGTTCCATCTCGTATGAATATAGGACAAATACTAGAATTACATTTAGGTATGGCTGCTAAGACATTAGGAATTCATACCGCAACTCCTGTTTTTGATGGAGCTACACTAGATGACATAAAAGATATAATGAAAGAAGCAAAAATAGATGAAGACGGAAAGACAGTCTTATATGATGGTAGAACCGGAGAAAAATTTGATAACAGAATAAGCGTTGGTGTAATGTATATGATTAAACTTCATCATATGGTTGATGATAAGATTCATGCAAGAAGTACGGGACCTTATTCATTAGTAACTCAACAACCTTTAGGAGGAAAAGCTCAATTCGGTGGTCAAAGATTTGGAGAAATGGAAGTTTGGGCTCTATATGCTTATGGGGCGGCAAATATTTTACAAGAAATATTAACTATTAAATCTGATGACGTTGTTGGAAGAGTAAAAACATACGAATCGTTAGTAAAGGGAAACGCTATTCAACCACCGGGATTGCCGGAGTCATTTAGAGTATTGATTAAAGAATTTCAAGCACTAGGATTAAATATATCTTTAATTAATGAAAAAGAAGAAGAAGTTGATTTAAAACAATTAGAAGATGAAGAAACGAGAGAGAATGTCTTACTTTCAATCGAAGAAATTAGAGATGATATAAAAGAAGAACCATTAGTACAAGAAGAGACAAAAGAAGAAATAGTTGAAGAAGATTTAGATATGGATTTTAGTGATATTGAAGAAGGGGGAGATGAGTAATATGATGGGAACCGACAAGTTTGCAGGTTTAAAAATCTCAATAGCGTCTCCAGAGGATATCAAAACTTGGTCACACGGAGAAGTAAAGAAGGCAGAAACAATTAACTATAGAACATTAAAACCTGAAAGAGATGGATTATTTTGTGAAAAAATATTCGGACCAACAAAAGATTATGAGTGCTCTTGTGGTAAATACAAAAGATTAAGATATAAGAACATTATATGTGACAAGTGTGGTGTAGAAGTTACTAAAGCTAAAGTAAGAAGAGAAAGAATGGGACACATTGAGTTAGCTGCACCAGTTTCACACATATGGTTTTTCAAAGGAACTCCTTCTAGAATGGGACTTGTTTTAGATATGTCTCCGAGGGATTTGGAAGAAGTATTGTACTTTGTATCTTATGTTGTTATAGACGCAGGAATTGCTCCTTTAGAAAAGAAACAAACCTTGTCTGATAAGGAATATCATACATTCTATGAAAAATACGGAGATGGTTTTGAAGTTGGAATGGGAGCAGAAGCAATTAAAAAGTTGCTTGAAGAAGTAAATTTAGAAGAAGAAATTAAAAAAATTAATGAAGAACTAGAAAATGCTTCAGGTCAAAGAAAAATTAGACTATCAAAGAGATTGGAAATATTAGATGCATTATTTAAATCAGGCAATAAACCTGAATGGATGGTATTATCTGTACTTCCTGTCATACCTCCTGAGCTTCGTCCAATGATTCAAATTGACGGCGGAAGATTTGCAACAAGTGATTTAAATGATTTATATAGAAGAGTAATAAATAGAAATAATCGTTTGAAAAGATTATTAGAATTAAATGCTCCGTCTATTATTGTTAGAAATGAAAAACGTATGCTTCAAGAAGCTGTCGATGCTCTATTTGATAATGGAAGAAGAGGAAGAAATATTACTGGAGCTTCAAATAGACCATTAAAATCATTAAGTAGTGCTTTAAAAGGAAAACAAGGAAGATTTAGACAAAATTTATTAGGAAAGAGAGTTGACTATTCTGGTCGTTCTGTTATCGTTGTTGGACCTGATTTAAAGATGTACCAATGCGGATTACCTAAAGAAATGGCTTTAGAATTGTTTAGACCTCATGTTATTAAGTTATTAGTGGATCGAGAAATTGCTCATAATATAAAAAGTGCAAAAAAACTTATAGAAGCCAAAGATGAAAGAGTATGGGATATTGTTGAAGAGATAATTAAAGAACATCCTGTATTATTAAATCGTGCACCAACTCTTCATAGACTTGGTATTCAAGCATTTGAACCTAAGTTAGTAGATGGAAGAGCAATAAGATTGCATCCCCTTGTTACTACTGGCTTTAATGCGGATTTTGATGGAGACCAAATGGCTGTGCATATTCCATTAGGAATAGAAGCTCAAGCTGAAGCAAGATTATTGATGTTAGGTTCTAATAATATTTTATCTCCAAAGAATGGAAAACCAATTGTAACTCCAACACAAGATATGGTACTGGGCAATTATTATATTACAATGGAAAAGTCTGGTGTTAAAGGAGAAGGAAGAGTATTTAAAAATAGCAATGAAGCTTTAATGGCTTATGAAAGAGAGGAATTAACTCTTCATACAAGAATAGCATTGCCTGTAAGCTCATTTAAATACAAATTGTTTTCTGAAGAACAAAGAGAAAAGTATTTAATAACTACTGTTGGAAAGTTGAAGTTTAATGAAATTTTGCCTGATACATTCCAATATATCAATGAATCAACAAAAGAAAATATTGAAAGATTAACTCCTACAAAATTCTTCTTGGAAAAAGGAACAAACATTAAAGAAGCAATAAAAGAAATGCCTTTAATACCTCCTTTTGCTAAGGGTGATTTAGGAAATGTAATTGCACAAGTGTTTAAAAGATATAAAACAACAGAAACATCTATATTTCTTGATAAATTAAAAGATTTAGGTTTCAAATATTCAACAAAAGCTGGTATAACAATAGCTGCAAGTGATGTAATGTTGAGTAAGAGCAAACCGAAAATTATTGAAGAAAGCAAAAACACTGTTGATAAAATTAATAAACAATTTCAAAGAGGACTTATAACTGAAGAAGAAAGACTAAAAAAAGTTATTGACGTTTGGACGGATTCAAAAGATAAAATTCAAAAGGAATTGGAAGTATATTCAAAACAAAACGTAGACAATCCTTTGTTCATAATGATGAGCTCTGGTGCAAGAGGAAAAATAAGCAATTTTACTCAATTGGCAGGTATGCGTGGTTTAATGGCTAAACCAAACGGAGAATCTGTAGAAATACCAGTTATATCATCTTTCATAGAAGGGTTAAATGTGTCAGAGTTCTTTAATTCTACCCATGGTGCTAGAAAAGGAAGTGCAGATACAGCATTAAAGACTGCCGAATCTGGATATTTGACAAGAAGATTAGTCGATGTTGTTCAAGATGTAATCGTAAGAGAAGAAGATTGTGGAACAATATCTGGAGTTGTTGTAAAGACAATTTATGATGAAAAAGAAGGCTCTGTTATTGAAGGTTTAAAAGATAGAATAGTAGGAAGAACCGCAAACAAAAATATTATTCATCCGGAAACAAAAGAAATAATTTTGCCGAGAAACGAACTTATTACTGAGAATATTGCTGATAAGATTATAAAAGCAAATATTGATGCTGTCGAAATAAGAACATTATTAACATGCAAAACTCAAAAAGGTGTTTGTGTGAAATGTTATGGAAGAAATCTTGCAACATTTAATATGGTAGAGGTTGGAGAAGCAGTTGGTATTATGGCTGCACAATCTATAGGAGAACCAGGAACTCAATTAACAATGAGAACATTCCATACCGGAGGAGTAGCAGGAGGAGACGATATAACTCAAGGATTACCTCGTGTTCAAGAAGTATTTGAAGCGAGAAATCCTAAAGGTAAAGCAACTATATGTGAAATTCCAGGAAAAGTTACATCAATTGAAAATGTCAATGGTAAATACAAAGTTGTAGTAACAAGTGAAGCAGAATCTAAGGAACATGTATCTTTATATGGTGCAAAACTTGTTGTAGAAGTGGGATCAATTGTAAAAGCCGGAGATAAGTTAACAGAAGGAAACATAAATCCAAAAGAATTGTTAGCGGTTACTGATCCAATTACAGTACAAGAGTATATATTAAAAGAAATACAAAAAGTATATCGTACTCAAGGAGAAGATATTGCTGATAAACACGTTGAAATTATGGCAAGAAGAATGATTTCTAAAATAAAAATAGTTGATTCTGGAGATTCAGAATTAATAATGGGCAAATTAGTATCTTTAAATGAGTTTACTCAAATTAATAAAGATCTAATTTTGGAAGGAAAAGTTCCAGCTGTTGGAAGACCTATTTTATTGGGAATTACAAAAGCATCATTAGAAACCGATTCATTCTTATCTGCTGCATCTTTCCAAGAGACGACAAGAATCCTTACAGATGCTGCAATTAAAGGTAAGATTGATAAATTAGAAGGATTAAAAGAAAATGTAATAATTGGTAAATTAATTCCTGCTGGTACAGGTTCTAAAAAATATAGAAACGTTGAAATAGATTTAGAATCAAGTTTTAGAGATGAAGAGCCATTCGATGTGCTAGAAGAAAAATTATCTGAATAAACCACGAAAGTGGTTTTTTTTAGTCTTGAAATAGATTACTTTGAGTGTTATATTTATATAAGAATAGAGGGAAAAATGACTGAAGTATTATATTATTTATTAAATAAATTAAATTTAAGGGACCAGGATTTTGTAATTGTTGGTGTTTCTGGAGGCCCGGATTCAATGGCTTTATTGGATTTATTAATCAAAGTAAGAGAAGAAATAAAAATAAATATCGTATGTGCGCATATTAATCACAATAAAAGAAAAGAAAGCAAGGAAGAAGAAGCATACGTAAGAAATTTCTGCAACTCAAATAGTATTGTATTTGAATTATTAAATATAGACATCTATGGAGATGACAATTTTCATAACGAAGCTAGATTAAAAAGATATAATTTTTTTATAGAATTAGCTAATAGATATAACGCAAAGCACATCTTAACTGCACACCACGCCGACGACCTTATTGAAACAATATTAATGAGAATCGTCAGGGGTTCTTCTATTAAAGGTTATTCTGGATTTCAAAAAAAATCTGATTACGAAGGATATTCAATAGTAAGACCCTTATATTCAATTACAAAAGATGAAATATTAGATTACAACAAAAAAAATAAAATAAAGTATTTCATAGATTTATCAAACGACAAAGATACATATACTAGAAATAGATACAGAAAAAATGTATTACCGTTCTTGAAAACCGAGGATATAAATGTCCATGAAAAATTTGAGAAATTTGCTCAAACTTTATTGGAATATAATTCATATGTAGAAAAACAAGCTTTAAAGGAAATGAAATCGGTATATATTCAAAAAAATATAAACATATTAAAATTTCTAGAATTAGAAGAGATTATTCAAAAAAAGATTATAAATATAATATTAGAAAAAATATATAATGATGATCTAATATTGATAAGCGATGTACATGTTGAAATAATAGATAAACTGATAAAAAGTGATAAACCGAATGGTTATCTTCATTTACCTAATGACGTTATCGTAACAAAAAGTTACAATAATTTAATGTTTAATAAAGATACTATTGGTTTATGTGACTACGAAATAGAATTATCTAGATACGTGAATTTGCCAAATGGAAAGAATTTAGAAATAATTGATAAATCAAATGTTAAATCTAATTACGTATGCAGATTAAATAGCCAAGAGATTAAATTGCCACTTTATGTAAGAAACAGAAGGAATGGTGATAAGATCAAAATTAAAGGTATGCTAGGAAGCAAAAAGATCAAAGACATATTTATAGATGAAAAAATAGATATAGAGGATAGATTAAATTGGCCGATATTATTAGATTCATCTGACACAATTTTATGGATACCTGGGTTAAAAAAGTCTATTTTTGATAAAGAAAAAAACGAAATATATGATATAATTATCAAGTACTATTAAGTACAAGAGGAGGAATAATGAAATACAGCAAAGAAAAACGAAAGGCACTGACACCATATTTAATATTAAGTGTATTTATAGTTTTATTATTATTATTTTCTAATTTTTTTAATAATAAGATAAACGTATTAACTTATGATGAGTTTGATAAAAGTTTTAGTAAAGGTCTAGTTGAAGAAATAACTATAATACCTAGAGATTCTGCTAAAATTTATGAAATTACTGGAAGACTAAAGGACTACAAAGAAAATGAAACATTTACTACTAAAGCTCCTTTATCAGATGCGGTAATCAATAAAATATTTGAAAGTGAAAAAGAACTTGAAATCGTAACAAAAGCCGATCCGGAATCTGGAACGTTTTGGCTATTAATAGTGAATATATTGCCAATATTAATGTTATTGGGAGTAACTTTCTACTTTTTTTCAAAACAAATGGGAGGGGCAGCAGGAAGCAAATCTTTTGATTTTGGAAAGAGTAAAGCAAAGTTAAACCAAGATAGTTCAAAAGTTACTTTTAAAGAAGTAGCTGGGTTAGATGAAGAAAAAGAAGAAGTAGCCGAATTAATAGATTTTTTAAAGAATCCCAAAAAATTTCAAAAAATGGGTGCTAGAATACCAAAAGGAGTTCTATTGGTTGGGCCTCCTGGGACTGGAAAAACTTTATTAGCAAAAGCTATTGCTGGCGAAGCGGCAGTACCATTTTATTTTATTAGTGGTTCTGATTTTGTAGAACTATTTGTAGGAATTGGGGCATCTAGAGTAAGAGATATGTTTAAAGAAGCAAAGCAAACTGCTCCTTGTTTGATATTTATAGATGAAATCGATGCAGTTGGTCGACAAAGAGGAACCGGTTTAGGCGGTGGACACGATGAGAGAGAACAAACTTTAAACCAATTATTAACTGAAATGGATGGCTTTGGTGCAAACGAGGGAATAATAATTATAGCTGCAACAAATAGACCAGATGTTTTGGATCCTGCATTATTAAGACCGGGAAGATTTGATAGACAAATTGTTGTGAATTTTCCTGATGCTAAAGGTAGAGAAGAAATACTTGAAGTTCATGCTAAAAACAAAATATTGGCGCCTTCAGTTAAGTTGAAAAATATTGCTAAAAGAACTGTTGGATTTAGTGGAGCAGATTTAGAAAACTTATTAAACGAAGCAGCGTTACTTACAGTTAGAAGAAATAAACAAGCAATTACAATGTCTGAAATAGACGAAGCTACTGATAGAGTATTAATGGGACCAGCGAAAAAAAGTAGAAAGTATAACGATAACGACAAAAAATTGACGGCATATCACGAAGCGGGTCATGTTGTTTTGGGCCTAAAATTAAGCGATGCTAATGATGTTCAAAAAGTAACAATAATACCAAGAGGATATGCGGGCGGATATACTATGATGGGTCCAAAGGAAGAAAGATTCACTATGACTAAAAACGAGTTATTAGAAAAGATATCTGGTTTGTTGGGCGGAAGAGTAGCGGAAGAAATTGAATTTGGAGAAATAACAACTGGAGCTCAAGATGATCTATCTAAGGCAACAAAAATTGCTAGAGCAATGGTTACGGAATATGGAATGAGTGAATTAGGATTACTTCATTTAGAACAATCCGATGAGGGGGTCTTCTTGGGAAGGGATTATACAAAGTCAAGACATATTTCTAATGAAGTTGCTCATGAAATAGATAAAGAAATGAGAAGGATAATCGATAGTTGTCATGAAAAAGCAACAAAAATTATGAAGGAAAATAAGAAATTATTGGATTTAATTGCAAACACATTGTTAGAAAAAGAAACCTTAACAATGGAAGAAATAGATTATTTAGTTGAACATAATTCATTAGAAGGTTATGAAGAAAAAGAAAACAAGTAGAAAT
>CAYRXC010000002.1:0-59708 GCA_964428195.1 uncultured Muribaculaceae bacterium
AGGAAAAATGTGGCGCATATATTGTGGGTGATAGTGCTGATGGTAAAGAGTATTTGACAAGAATAAAAATAAGATAATCTATCATATTTTTTGGAAATTAATTGATTAAAAAAATTGACTCGAAAGAGTCTTTTATTATTTGTGTTTTAATACAACATAAATAATAATTGAAAATATATTATAGTGTGATAAAATCATTTTAATTGGAGATAATATGAAAAAGAGACAAGAAGTATACGACTTGTATTGGTATTTTGCATATGAAAGGCAAAATATTTTTATTAAAAAGAAAAATGGATACGATAGCCCTTGGACTCAAGACCAAATACTTCAAACATATAAGTTTTGTAACAGTTACAGGGTTAATGATAGAATAAGCCAATATTTATTAAAAAACGTAATATATAATGGAAAAGATTATACTGATGAGGATGTTTTATTAAGAGTAATACTATTTAAAATATTTAACAAAGAATCAACTTGGGAATTGTTTATTAATAAATTTAAAGATGTTACATATAATTCTTTTGATTTTGAAAAATATTCTAAAGTACTCGATGCTGAATTTAACAAAGGAACAATAATATATAATGATGCATATATTAGTTGTGCTAATAAAGCTTTTGGTTACAATAGGAAACATAAGAATCACTTAGCATTAATTAATAAAATATTTATAATTGATAGGGCTCATATGAAAATATTGAAATCTAAAACAATGAAAGAGGCTTTTGCAATATTAAAATCTTATCCATTGATTGGGAATTTTATGGCCTATCAACTTGTTACTGATATAAATTATAGTGACGTTGTTAACTGGAGAGAAGATGAATTTACAATTGCTGGCCCGGGTTCAATAAGGGGAATAGATAAGTGTTTTATTGATAAAGGAAACAATTCATATGAAGATATTATTCGTTATATGTACAATAATCAAGACAAAGAATTTAAAAGACTTAATTTAGAGTTTGAAAGGATAAATAGTAGGCCACTACAACTTATTGATTGTCAAAATATTTTTTGTGAATTGGACAAATATTTAAGAGTTAAACTTCCTAATATAAAGTCAAATAGAACTAAAATCAAAAAAAAATATAGTGATAAAAAAGAAAGAATTGAATATATATATCCTTGTAAATGGAATAACTATAGCAAAACATAGTATGTATGTATAATTAATATTTTTCTTTGTTGCATATTATCTTAGTTTGGTATATAATTTATCTATATATAATATAGAGAGGTTGTTTATGAAGTATAATAAAAAAATTATGTTGGCACTAGC
This sequence comes from uncultured Muribaculaceae bacterium, assembly GCA_964428195.1. Taxonomy (GTDB): domain Bacteria; phylum Bacillota_I; class Bacilli_A; order RF39; family UBA660; genus JAAYGD01. The sequence goes on from CAYRXC010000002.1 coordinate 1,286, forward strand.
GTTAGTTGTTGTAATAGTAATGGTTGTTTTATTAATTGTTGCAAGAAATAAAGCGGATCAAAAAAGAGAAGAAGAATACGATGAATTAATAAGTAATTTGTGCAAAATAGGAGTAGATGTAGCAAAGAAAAATGAAAGTGTTGTTAAATTAGAAATGGTTCCTGAAGAGTATACATTTCTAAAATTAAAAGATCTTTCAACTTTGACAATAGGTACCGAAGATAGAGTTCCTTTAAAATTGGAAAATCCAAAATTATCTACTGATTCAAAAAAAGTGTATTTTTCGGATACTATGGCTCTAAAGTTGGTTGTAGATAACGATAAACAAATCTTATGTTCTGGAATAGTAGATCAAGGAGAAGCTCCTGTTATTACCTTGATAGGCGAAAAAGAAATTGTGCTTAGTCTTGGTCAAAAATATGAAGAACCAGGCTATACAGCAAAAGATAAAGAAGATGGAGATTTGACAAGTAGAGTATTAAAGAATGGTCTTCCTAATACGAACGAAAGAGGAGAATATAAAATAATCTATTTATTAGAAGATAGCATGAAAAATATAACTTCTGAAATACGAACAATTTCTGTTAAATAACTATAATAATTATTTATTATAGTTTTTTTTTTGTTAAAATGTTATAATTTTTATGGTGATATTATATGGAAATAAAAGATTTGGAAAATACTTTCGAAATGTTGTATAAAGAATACTTGAAGATTAAGGAGTTACTTTGACATAGATCATAAAAAAAATGAACTAATTGGTTATGAAGAGGAAATGACAAAAGAAGGATTTTGGAAAGATAATAAATCTTCAGAACTAGTTGTTAATAAAGTAAAAGAGCTCAATAAAGTAGTGTCTTTGATTGATAAGTTGGATATTGATTTAACTGAAAAGAAGAATTTTATTGAGATATTAAAAGATAATAAAGATGAAGAACTAATGATTGCATTTAATAGTGAACTTCAAGATTTAAAAAATGAAATAGATAATTTAAGATTGAATACTTTGCTTAACGGTGAATATGATTCAAATAATTGTTTTTTAGAAGTACATAGCGGAGCAGGGGGAGTTGAGGCTTGCGATTGGGCAGGTATGATTCTTAGAATGTATATAAGATGGTGTGAGAAAAACAATTATAAGTACGAAGAAATCGATTTGCAAAAGGGTGAAGAAGCGGGAGTAAAAAGCGCAGCACTTTATATAAAAGGATTGAACGTTTATGGCCTATTAAAAGGTGAAAATGGTGTACATAGATTGGTAAGATTATCTCCTTTTGATTCAAACAAAAGAAGACATACGTCTTTTGCATCGGTAGATATAATGCCAGAAATAAATAATGAAGTAAAGATCGACATTAAAGAAGAAGATTTAAAAATAGATGTCTATAGATCTGGAGGAGCCGGAGGGCAATCGGTAAATACTACGGATAGTGCCGTTAGAATAACTCATTTACCATCAAAAATTGTTGTAACTTGTCAAAATGAAAGAAGTCAAATTCAAAATAAAGAAAGAGCTATGCAAATACTTAAAAACAAATTGTATTTATTGGAAAAATCCAATGTTGATGATAAAATGAATATGATAAAAGGTAATAAAAATAAGATAGACTTTGGTTCTCAAATAAGGAGTTATGTTATCCATCCATACTCAATGGTTAAAGATCATAGAACTGATGAAGAAACAAGTGATTTTTATGGAGTTCTAGATGGTGACATTGAACAATTTATCATTTCTTATTTAGAAGGAGAAAACAATGAAAAAGGTAATTAATATTCCTAATCCACTTTTTATTAGAAGATGGGCAACAATTGTTTTTGGATTATTTATTTATTCTGTGGGTTATAATCTGTTTTTGTTAAAAAACAATTTAGTAGCGGGGGATATTGAGGGTATAGCTACAATTTTTCAAAACTCTATAACGCCGGCATTATTAATATTGATATTAGCTATCTTATTACAAGTATCTGCTTTTATATTTCTTGATAAAGAGAAGGCTTATGGATCGTTGGTAGGAACAATATTATTTCCACTTTTCGTATTTCTTACTTCAAATATATCAAACGTTATAATTATTGAAGGTAATGATTTAATGTTGGCAGCAATATTTGGAGGCCTTTTTTCTGGATTTGGCGCAGGCTTAGCATTTAAAATGAATGCAAATACAGGTGGAACAGATATTTTACAACAAATCATGTCGAAATATTTTAAAATATCTATTGGAAAAGCAAAAATTATTATTGATGGATTTATTGTACTTTGCGGTGGTTTTGTTTTTGGATGGCAAATGGTGCTATATTCTGTAGTTTGTATTGTAATATTTGGAATAGTAACAGATAGAGTAATGCTTGGAATTTCTTCAACAAAAGCTTTGTACATTATTACTGATAAGCAAGAAGAGGTAAAAGAGTATTTATTGCACAAAGCATCTCATGGGCTTACTATAATAAATGCTAAAGGTGGTTTTTCTAATAAGGAACAAAATATAATTATGTGCTTGATAAAAAATAAACAATATTTTATAGTTAAAGAAGAACTCGAATTAATAGATAAAAATGCATTTTTAATTGTAACTAATGCATACCAGTCTTCGGGAGGAAAATAGAGGAGGAATAATGGATTTTATTGAAATAAAAAATGTTTTGAAACAGTACAAAAATGGAGTAACTGCAGTATATGATGTAAATCTAACAATTGACAAGGGAGAGTTTGTTTTTTTGATGGGTGCTTCGGGAAGTGGGAAATCGACATTGATTAAACTGCTTTACAGAGAGGAAAAACCAACAAAGGGTGAAATCACTCTTGCTGGAACTAATGTAGCAAAATTAAAAAATAGAAAAGTATATAAACTTAGAAGAAAGCTGGGAATAGTATTTCAAGATTTTAGATTGCTTCCAAAACAAACTATTTTTGAAAATGTTGCTTTTGCAATAGAAATATTAGGATCAAAGAAAGAAGAAGTGAGAGAGAAGACCTTGAATGCTTTAGAATTGGTTGGATTGAAAAACAAAGCTAAAGATTATCCGGATCAATTATCTGGTGGAGAACAACAAAGGGTTGCAATTGCAAGAGCAATAGTAAATGAACCAAAATTATTGATTTGTGATGAACCAACAGGAAACCTAGATCCTAAAACAAGTATGGAAGTAATGAAAGTTATCGATGAGATTAATAAACTTGGAACTACAGTAATTATGGCTACTCATAATAATGATATAGTTAAAAAGTTTAATAAAAGAGTAATTTATATGGAAAATGGAAAAATAAAAAAAGATTATAAGAAAGGAACTTTTAAGAATGAAGTGGATTAGAATATTACTGAGAAGCATAAAAGATGCGTCTAATAGCGTTTTTAGAAATATGAGTTTAAGTTTGGCTTCAATCTCATGTATTTCTATTACTTTGATAGTTGTGGCCATATCCATGATTCTTTCATACAATGTTGATAACGCTACAAAAATGATAGAAAAAGATTTTACTATTGTTTGTTTTGTTGAGAGTTCTTTATCGCAAGAAAAAGTTAAAGTTATAGAAGATAAAATAAAAAATATCGATAATGTAGAATCTTATAAATATAAAAGTAAAGATGAAGTATTGGAAGAAGCAAAAGCTTCCGATGATGTATTTAAAACAATTATTGATGGTTGGGAAGATGAAGAAAATCCTTTACAACCAGTGTTCGTAATAAAAGCAAAAGATATTACTATTTTAGAAGAAACAAGTCAAGAAATAAAAAATATTGAAGGAGTTTCTTTAGTCAGATATGGAGAAAATATTGTTCAAAATATGATAAAAACTTTTGATACTGTTGAAACGGTGCTAATTGTAATAGTTGTTTCACTTGTAGTTGTGACGGCTTTTTTGATATCTAATACTATCAAATTAACTATTTTCTCAAGAAAAAAAGAAATAGAAATTATGAGGGTTGTTGGAGCATCAAATATGAATATAAGAGTTCCGTTTGTTGTTGAAGGAATTATATTATCTATTTTAGGGTCTGTTTTACCTATTATTTTGACGATATACGGCTATAACTATTTGTTTTCCAATACAAATGGTGCTGTTTTCTCTTCTTATTTGAAGTTCCTTAGGTTGGTTCCGCCTTTTCCTTTTGCATATATTGTATCGGTTTCTTTGTTTGCAATTGGAATAGTAGTAGGTACAATAGGAAGTTCAAGAGCGGTTAGAAAATATTTGAAAATATAGTTTAAAGAATGATATAATTATATTAAGGTGGTAATAATGAAGAAAATAATAACGCTAACACTAACATTTTTATTTCTTTTTTCTAATATTAATGTTAATGCTTTAGAAAATAGACCTATAAAAGAAAGCACGAATCAAATAGTAAGAGGTTCGATGTTGATGATGGATGAAGCAAGTTTAGATGGGACAATTGAAACAGGAATGACAAAAATAATTAAAATAATTAGAACTTTTTATGATATTATTTTAGTTCTAGTTCCAATAGCACTTATAGTTTTGGGTACTCTTGATTTACTTAAGGCGGTTGGATCTCAAGATGAAAAAGCAATAAAAAGTGCACAGTCTAGTTTGGGCAGAAGACTGATATGGGCAGCGGTTGCATTGTCAAGCATGCTTATTTTTAGACTTGTTTTATCTTTTGTTGCCGGCGGAAGTGAATGGAGAACATACTGGAATTAATAAAACTCTATCAATAATAATAATTATTGATATTTTTATATCGGTATGTTATATTTATATATATAATTGTAAGAATAGGAGTTAATATGAGTGATAATAACGATAACAAGTATCAAGACCAATTTCAAGTTCCATCAGGAGTTAACATGAGTAATGGAGGATCTGAAGGTTATAATGACACCTATTACGATCAAAGTTATAAAGACAACAAATACAACGAGTATGAAGAACCAAAGAAGAGTTTTCCTTGGAAGTTGGTTATAATAATCGTTTTAGCGTTATTGTTTGTTTTTTTGTTTTGGTATTTTTTGTTTGGAAGAGGATCAACTGCTAACACAAATATTCAATACGAAAAATTATCGGATGAATTATGTGAAAAAGCAAAAGAATACGTAGGTAAAAAGGACGGGTATATTGATACTGCCACTCCTGGAGCAACAGCATATGTTAGTCTTCAAGATCTAGTTGATGATTATGCTATACCTAGTGAACCAATTAGAGATCCTAGATATAAAAAATCTTTGTTCAAAAAAACTGAAGGAAGCGAATATTTATCGTTTAATTCATATTTGAGACTTTTTGTTATGGCAAATGGTCAAGTATCTTGCGAAGGATTGGTTGATACTGGCGAAGATCATACAAAACCAATACTTACTTTAAAAGGTACTACACCTGTTAAAATTGCAAAAGGAACTAATTTTCAAGATCCTGGAGCAAAAGCTGTAGATGACGTTGATGGAGATATAAGTGACAAAATAGCAAGAAGTGGAAATGTAGACACTTTGGTTGTGGGAGAATACAAAATCACTTATTCAGTATCTGATACTTCCGGAAATACAACAACTATCGAGAGATTAATAGTCGTAGAAGAATATGAAGAGATAGAAGTTACTCTTGGAAGCAATTTAGATTTAATTACTCCTCAAATAGAACTAAAAGGAACAAATCCATATTGTGTTATTGTTGGTCAAAAATATAAAGAACCTGGTGCAATAGCAACAGACAATATAGACGGAAATATTACAAATAGAATAAAAGTAGATTCAAGTGCAGTAACTGGCGAAAGAACAGGAAACTTCAGAGTAACTTATGAAGTATCAGACACATATGGACATAAAGCTATAGCATATAGATCTGTTATGGTAAGAACAACTTGTCCGGATTTAACTGCAGTAGAAACAACAGTTAATTCAAGACCACAAATTCAATTAATTGGTGGAACAGCAATTACAATAAATATTTATGAGGATTATAAAGATAGAGGCGCAACTGCTTGGGATAAAGAAGATGGTTCTTTACCTGTAGTGTTGATTAGTAACACAGTAAATACAAGTAGAGCTGGAATTTACGAAGTAGTTTATAAAGCAACAGACAGTGGGGGATTATCAACAACAGCAAAGAGAATTGTAACTGTTAAAGATCCAAGCGCAATATCAAATACAGCTAGCTTTTCAGAAGTACCAGCACATATGAGAATTCCTTTAGGATCGGTTCAAACTATACCGGTTCCAACGGCCAAAGATTCATATGGAAATGCACTTCAAGTAACAGTAACTATCAAAGATTCATCAGAAGCTGTAGTTAGTGCAATTAATTTCTATAGAGTAGAAACATATAGAGTAGAATATTTTGCAAAACCTGCAAATGGAGTTGGTCAAACAGTACACAGAAATGTTACTATTTATGACGATGTTGCACCAACAATAACAATTGCAGACAAGGTATACATTCCTGTAAGAACAGCTAACTGTGATTTAACTATTGTAGATTTGAAAGCTTCTGGAATGGTTGTATCAGATGCTCCAAATGAAGTAGCACCTAATGTTATATTAACTGGCGGAGAAAACAAGATGTGTACACTTAATAGTACGGGAGCAGATATTGAAGTATATGCACAAGATGCTTCTGGAAATAAATCCCCAGTAAGAAAAATTAAATTATATGTACTAGATAATCAAGGAGGACAAGATCCTACATCTGTTGAAATAGGAAATTGTGGAACAAATGGAGAATTAAGCATATTTATTGGAGATCAAGCAATATTGAATGCACAAGTATATCCTACAAATGCAAACGACATGAGAGTAACTTGGGCATCAGCTTTACCACAATATGCAACAATCGATGAGAACGGAAAATTACTAGGAATTGCAAAAGGATCAACAAAAATAACTGTTACGACTGTTAAGGGTGGAAAGACAGATACTTGTAATATTGTCGTAAAAGAAAGACAAGAATATATACCTGTAACAGGTGTAGATATTGCGGGATGTGAGTCTGGCACAATGACTATGACTGTTGGAACAAGCAAGACATTATCAGCAGTAGTTAAACCAACTAATGCTACAAATAAAAGTGTAAGCTGGGATTTTGGAACATTTGAGCCCGCTGCAATATTAATTCCAAAGTGTACAAATAGTGTAAAAGAATTACGAACAGAAGATATTGTTTCAAACTGTTTAGCGAATTCAACACCAACAGGTGACTGGGTTTCAATGTGTGTTGAAATCACTCCTAAATGTATTGGAGGAAGTCCAGTAATAGCTGCAAATAAAGTTGGACAACACACAATAAGTGTTACTACAGCAGACGGAAACAAAACTAAAAGTTGTGTAGTAAAAGTTGTAGAAAAAGGACAAGACACAACTGCTCCTTCAAAAGTAATTGTGAAATCAAATACAGCAAATGCTAATGATCCATATAACAAAAATGGTTCATGGTATGGTGGTACATTAGGAAGAACTATAACAATTACAGTAGAATCAACTGATCCGGAATCAAAAATAGCTAGATTTGAAGCTGGATATCCAACGACTTTACGTGAATATAACTTGGATGGTCAAGTTATCGGGACAATAAATAAGATATTTACAATTACACCAGAGGTTAGCCAACCGAATATTGGTAAACTTGTTATATCTGAAGATATGGCTAAAGAGATTTCATTTATTGCAATTAATGAATCTGGATTAGTAAGTGAGTTATCAGATCCTGTTATTGTTAAATTAGACAATAGCGGTCCAACAACTAACTTTACTGCATGGATAGAAGATGCAAATAAATGGGTTAGTCAAAATCAAGTAACTATTAAATATGAATCGTTAGATATGGTTGCAATTGGTCCAACTATAAAAGGGCTTATAGCAGGTTCAGGAGTCAAGGAATATCAATACACACATGATGATGTTAAAGCAAAAGAAGCAAAAGACATCAAAATAGAAGGTATAACTAATAATATTCAAATGATTTTCCCTGAAAGCAATTTGAATAAGTACGTATATGTTAGAGCGGTTGATAATTTAGGAAATATTGGTCCGTGGACGGCAAAACCTTCTTGGTTAAACATGGATACTGTTCCACCTGCACCAACTACATTAAGTTTCTTAGAAAACTCTAATAATACATCTAATGTAAAAATACTATTTAAGTTTACCGATAATTCAAGTCCAAAAATGAGTGGATTTGGAAAATATGAATATACGTTAAATGCTGGGGCAGCAATTGTTAAGACAACAGAATCAGAGCCATTGATATTAACAACTCCTGGTACATATTCTCTATCTGCTTGGAGTTTCGATAAAGCTGGAAATAAGAGTGCGAGTCCTGGTACGCTTGGTGGAATTAAGGTAACTAATCCTCCAAAACCAACACCAACACCACCGTCACAACCATCAACAGATTGTTCTGGAGCTGGAATGTCAATTGCATTGAGCGGTGTAACTTCAGCAAAAGTTGGAGATACAGTATCATTAGTAGTGACAACCGGAGGAAATGTATCAGCTTGCGGATTCACCATAAGTTGTGGCAAAGGAATTGGAACAACAGCAAGTTATACAAATGGAATGTGTCAATATAAGATAACGAGTTATCCAGATGTTGCATCAGAAGGTGCCGTAGGAACAACAAATGTTTCTGCTGCAATACTTGATAAGAGTGGAAATGTGGTTAAAAATAATGGTTCAAATGTTATAGATTATCATAGAATCACTGTTGCTAATCCTACACCAACACCTCAATGTGTTAACAAATACAGATATATTATGACGAATAACTATACAGGCTCAAATGCATATAGTGATTGGATTTATGTTTCAACATCAGCAGCAAAATCAGCTTGCGAAGGTACCCCAAAATATAAAGAAACGATTCCAAAAGCTGTTTGTACGACTACTACAAAGACAGTAAATTATACACAATATAGGTATAGAGGATATGATGATGATATGTTACCGCATGTAAGTAATTACATATATGCATCTTCTACTAACGCTATTAATGCTTGTAAATCGACATATAGAGATTGCAGCGCAGAATCAAAAGTAAATACTAAAACCGAATATTTGTATATTTTAACTGAAGCATTTACTAATAAGAAAACTACAAGTACTACTTCATACACTTCTTTGACAAACGCAATGAGTGCTTGTACATCACAATACTCAACATTAGTAAATAATAGAGTATCTGTTGTAACTTGTTCGGCAGATACTACACCAAAATGTGTTTACTAGGAGCATAATTAAAATAAAACTATTAACAATAAAAGTTGTTAATAGTTTTTCTTTTATGATATAATATTTTTAATATAAAGGAAGTATTTATGAAGAATAAATTGATTATATTAATTATATTATTGCTTTTTTCAAGTGGATGTACAATTGATTATAATTTGATAATAGATGAAGAATTGTTAGTAGACGAAATTGTAACTCTTAAAGAAAGCACATATGTAATTAAAACCCAAACATTAGATGTTGATAATTTCTTGGATAGTACAATTAATGATTATAAAGAAGATTCTTTATATGACAAATATATTTATGAAAAACAAACAGATGACTTATATACATCTGTTGATGCAAAAGCAATCTATTTGGATTTTCAAGATTATTTAGAGAAGAATATAGTTAGAGAAATTGCATTTGATGATATAAAAATCACTAAGGAAGATAAGATATATGAATTCATATTTGCCGTTAAAGAATCAAGTGAAATAGATTTGTTTAATGAGTCAGAATTATATAGTAGTACTGTAGATGAAATAAGGGTTAATATAACCTTGCCATTCAAGGTGCTCGCAAATAATTCTAATAATTTTGACATAGATAAGAACACATATACGTGGATTTATAAAAAAAATCAACAATTTAATGATATAATGATTAAGTTTGATATAAGCAAGCAACCAATAAAAAGAGAAAATACAGCAATCTATTTTATTGCGGTTGTGATTATATCTATTATGTTATTCAGCATTATTGGTATATATAGATATAAAAAGTTTAACAAGTTATAGGAGGACATATGACAATAGATACTGTTTGGACAATTGCAAAAAAAATATTGGATATTATATTAGTATGGTTTGTATTTTATTATATTTTAAAAAACATTAGGAACAACGTAAAAATGACGATGCTTTTTAAGGGTATTATAATATTATTGATAATTAAATTAGTGAGTGATTTGCTTGGATTAGTAACCATAGGAATCATATTTGAATACTTAATTATGTGGGGGCCTTTAGCATTAGTAATTATTTTCCAACCTGAAATTAGAAGTGCGTTAGAGCAAATTGGAAGGACACAATTACTTGGTAGACACAAAACTCTTTCTATAGGCGAAAGAGAGGAACTAGTATTTGAATTAATTCAAGCTGTTGAATATTTTAAGAAAACTAAAATTGGAGCATTAATAGTAATCGAAAGAGATGTTAGTTTAAGAGATTATATCGAGAGATCAAAAAAGATATATGCAAAAATTTCTAGTGAACTATTAATTTCCATATTTTTCCCAAACAACCCTCTTCATGATGGAGGAGTAATAATACAGGGAGATAAAATATCTTCTGCCAGTGCAGTCTTTCCGACTAGTATTGATATGAGAATTGGAAAACGATTAGGAACAAGACATAGAGCGGCAATAGGTATTAGTGAAGAATCTGACTGTATTGCATTAATAGTATCAGAAGAAACAGGAAGAGTTTCTATTGCTATTAATGGAGAATTAAGCTATAACTTGACTTTAGAAGACACAAAGGAAATACTAATGGAAGAACTTGAACCTAAGACAGAAGAGTTTGAAGAAGTAGAGACAACAAAGGATGGTGAGCAAGAATGATGAATATTAAACATTTTTTTAAGATAGTTGCAAAGACATTTGATAAATTTTTAATAACACCTATTTCAAAAGTTACTGTAAAAATTGTTGATTTTTTGAAAAATAAATTAAAAAACTTTGAAAAAGCTTTTACTAAGAAGAGTAGTTTAATAATTATTTCACTAATATTTTCTCTACTTGTATTCTTTTTTATTGATACTAAATCAATATCGATTGCTGAAACAACAGCAGAAGTAATATATGGTCAAAAAGTAAATGCCATTTATAACGAAGAAGCCTATGTTATAGAGGGAATTCCAAATACTGTCGATATTACATTAATAGGAAGAAAATCAGACTTATACTTAGCAAAACAATTACCTACTCATGATGTATCGCTTGACTTGAAGGAATTAAAACCGGGTACGCATAAGGTTTCATTAAAGTACAAGGGAGCTATCGAAAGCATTAATTATAAACTAGATCCATCAGTAGTTTCTGTCGTTATATATACAAAAATATCAGAAGTAAGAACTATTGATATTGACGTTGTTAATCAGGATAAACTTAATTCAAGATTAGTGGTTAGTGATATTAAAATAAATAGAGAAGAAGTAATAATTAAGGACGCTGAACATAAATTGAAGAATGTTGCAAGCATTAAAGCTTTGGTTGATATAGAAAATCTTTCTAAACCAGATGTTGGGGTTTTCGAATTAACTGACATTCCTCTAGTAGCTTATGATAACAAGGGGAATATTGTAGAAACTGAAACTGTCCCATCAAAGGTAACGGCATCAATTACTATTGCGTCTCCTAGCAAGGTAGTTCCAATCGTATTAGTTCCAAAGGGCTCTTTAGCTTTCGGAAAAGCAATTAGTTCGATTTCTAGCGATGTGGGAGAAGTAACTATTTATGGAGAACAAGGTGTTCTTGATAATATTTCATCAATACCAATTGAAGTCAATATTGATAAAGTTGATTCTGATAGAAAAATAACCGCAACAATAGATAAACCTGTTGGAGTAAGATTTATTAACAAAAATAGTACCATAGTCAACGTTATTGTTGGTGAAGAAACAAGCAAGGAAGTACAAGGAATTAAGATAAGCATAATTAATTTATCCGACAAATATAAAGCATTTGCCGTATCCAAAGATGACTCAGAAGTTGATGTCATAGTGAAAGGCGTTAGTGCTGTAATAGAAAGTGTTGATGCAACTTCGATAAAAGCAACAGTTGATCTTACTGGTTATGGAGTAGGAGAACACGAAATACCAATTAAAATAGAAGGAACAGACTTAAAGTTAGTATATGTTCCAAAAGTTAAAACAGTTACTATTCAAATTTCAAACAAATAAATAATTAGGATTTACTGAAAAGTAAATCCTTTGATTTTTTGATTGTTAAATAATTGTTTTATATTAATAAAAATGTTAAAATACGTAATTGACTATTACTCTATTTATTGAGAAAGGAGTTATTAATGTTCGAATTAGTTTCAAGTTATGTTCCGTCTGGAGATCAACCAAAAGCAATAAATCAATTAGTTGAAGCTTTGAAAAATAAAGAAAAGCATCAAGTATTGTTAGGAGCAACAGGAACAGGTAAAACATTTACAATAGCTAATGTAATAAAAAAAGTTAATAAGCCAACATTGATTTTGGCACACAACAAGACACTTGCAGGGCAACTATATAGTGAATTTAAGGAATTGTTTCCGAATAATAGAGTTGAATATTTTGTCAGTTATTACGATTATTATCAGCCTGAGGCATATGTTCCTAGCTCTGATACATATATAGAAAAGGATGCATCAATAAACGATGAAATTGATCAATTGCGACATAGTGCCACTTCTGCATTGTTGGATAGAAGAGATGTTATTGTTGTTGCAAGTGTATCATGTATATATGGAATTGGAGAAGTGGAAGAATATAAAAATCATATGTTGATATTGAGTGTAAACGAAACTGTTCAGAGAAATAGTATTTTAAATAGACTGATTGAAATGCTGTATGAAAGAAATAACGTTGACTTTAAAAGGGGAACATTTAGGGTTAATGGCGATGTAATTGAAATTATTCCAAGCAATGAAATGGCAAATGGAGTTAGAATTGAATTGTTTGGTAATCAAATTGAAAGAATTTCTGAGTTTGAAGTTGTATCAGGAAAAGTAATAAAGGATATGAAAACTGTAAGCATATATCCGGCGAGTCATTTTGTTACTGATATAGAAAAATTAAAGATTAGTATTGAAAGAATTAAAGAAGAACTCAAAGATAGATTAAAAGAGTTAAAAGAAAACAATAAGCTATTAGAACATCAAAGATTAGAACAAAGAACCAATTATGACATTGAAATGATGAGTGAGACTGGTTTTTGTAGTGGTATAGAAAATTACTCTAGGCATTTAGCCTTGAGAAACGAAGGTGAAACACCTACAACGTTAATTGATTTTTTTCCTGATGATTTTTTATTAGTGATTGACGAATCACATGCTACTCTTCCTCAAGTAAGAGGTATGTATAATGGGGATAGATCAAGAAAACAGGTTTTGGTAGATTATGGGTTTAGACTCCCAAGCGCTTTGGATAATAGGCCATTAAAATTTGAAGAATTTGAAAAGAAAATAAACCAAGTTATATATGTATCAGCAACACCAGGAGATTATGAATTAAATCTTGTTAATAATAGAATTGTAGAACAAATAATAAGACCAACCGGATTGTTAGATCCAACAATTGAAGTTAAATCAAGTAAAAATCAAATAGATGACCTAGTTAAAGAAATTAAATTAAGAACAGAGAAAAATGAAAGAGTACTTGTGACAACTCTCACAATTAAAATGTCTGAGGAGTTAACAAATTATTTAAAAAATTTAGATATAAAAGTTGCATATCTTCATAGTGAAATAAAAACACTAGAAAGAATTAAAATAATAAGAGAATTAAGATTGGGAACTTATGACGTGCTAGTTGGAATAAATTTATTGAGAGAAGGATTAGATATTCCCGAAGTAAGTTTGGTTGCAATATTAGATGCTGATAAACAAGGCTTTTTAAGAAGTGATAGAAGCTTAATACAAACAATCGGAAGATGTTCAAGAAACTCTAATGGACATGTTATAATGTATGGAGATGTAATAAGTAATAGTATGCAACTAGCTATAAAAGAAACAAATAGAAGAAGAGAAATACAAAATAATTATAATATAGAAAATAACATTATTCCTATTACAATTAAGAAGGATATAAGGGATTTAATATCTAATGAAAAGGATATAGAAGTCATAGCTAAGGATTCGAAGAAAAAGACTAGGTTTATACAAGAAGTAGAAAAAGAAATGTTAGAAGCGGCAAAGAAATTAGATTTTGAAAAGGCAGCAGAATTGAGAGACATTTTGTTTGAACTGAAACTTAACAAATAGAGGATATATGAAAATATTAAATAAAAAAGATATCAATATAGTTGTAGATCAATTATTGAAAGGAAAAGTTTTAATTTTGCCAACAGATACAATATATGGAATAGCGTGTGACGCAACAAACGATGAAGCAATTGCAAAAGTATTTAATATCAAAAAAAGAGACTTAAATAAACCTTTGAATTTACATTTGAGAGATAAAAGTGAAGTTAATAAATATGCAGTTGTATCTAGTGAGTTAGAAAAGAAAATAATTGAAATTTTTATGCCAGGACCATTAACATTAATATTAGAGAAAAAGGATAGTGTGTCAGATTTATTGACTGCAAATATGCCTACGATAGGAATAAGGATTCCCAATGATGAATTCATAATGGAAGTAATAAGCAGAATAAAAAGACCTTTAGTGTTGACAAGTGCAAATATTTCTAATAAAAAGCCTGCATCAAACCTAAGTGATATTGATATTAGCATAAAAACACAAATAGATTTTGCTGTAGATATTGGAGAAATCAATGAAGGAATAGAGTCGACAATTATAAAGGTAGAAAAAGAAAAGATTAAAATAATAAGAGAAGGAAAAATAAAAAGGGAAGAAATCGAAAAAGAGTTAAATAGTGAGAGATGGAAGTAAAATGAATAATATTGTAATAAAAGGCGCAAGAGAAAATAATTTAAAAAATATTGATATTGAAATACCAAGAGATAAACTTGTTGTAATAACAGGTGTTTCAGGAAGTGGAAAAAGTTCTTTAGCTTTTGACACCATTTATGCAGAAGGACAACGAAGATATGTTGAAAGTTTAAGTTCATATGCTAGACAATTTTTAGGTGTATCAGATAAACCCGACGTGGATTCTATTGACGGATTAAGCCCGGCAATAAGTATAGATCAAAAAACTACAAACAATAACCCCAGAAGTACTGTCGGAACAGTTACGGAAATATATGATTATTTAAGACTTTTATATTCGAGAATAGGGGTTCCAATTTGTCCTACCCATAAAATTCCTATAAGAAGGCAAAGTATAGAAGAAATGGTTAATAAGATAATGAAAATTGATGAAGGTACAAAAATTATAATACTTTCACCAATTGTAAGAGGGGAAAAAGGAACGCACAAAGAACAACTTGATGAATTGAGAAAAAGCGGATTTACTAGAATTAGAATAAATGGGGTTCAAAAAGACTTAAGCGAAGAAATAGTATTAGAAAAGAATAAAAGAGTAGAAATAGATGTAGTTGTAGATAGATTAGTTATTGGTTCTGATATAAGAAGTAGACTATTTGAAGCAATAGAAATCTCTTCTAATCTATCAAAAGGAAAAGTATTAGTAGATATAATTGGAGACAAAGAACTAATTATGAGTGAACATTTTGCATGTCCAAAGTGTGATTTTTCAATTGAGGAACTAGAACCGAGAATATTCTCGTTCAATTCTCCTTATGGGGCATGTGAAGATTGCAAAGGCTTAGGATTTAAACTAAAGATTAGCGAAGATTTGATAATTCCAAATAAAGAAAAATCATTGAATCAAGGGGCTATTGCACCATTATCTAATATGGATGATTTTAATATTTATTTAAAAATGTTAGAAATTTTATGTAAACATTATAAAATTGATATGGATAAGAAAATAAAAGACTTAACTAGAAAAGAATTGGATATTGTATTATACGGAACAGAAGAAAAAATTAAGTTTAATTTTTCAACACGAAGTGGCAATGTAATAAATAAATTAGATTATTATGAAGGCGTTGCTAATAACTTGGAGAGAAGATACTTGGAAACAAACAGTGAATTTATTAGAACATGGTTAGAATCATATATGACCGAATTACCTTGTGAAACTTGTCATGGAACTAGATTAAAAAAAGAATCTTTATCAGTAGTTGTAGGGGATAAGAACATTAACAGATTATCTGATTTAAGCATTGATAAAATATATGATTATTTGAGTAATCTAAAGTTGAGTAAAGAAGAAGAAGAAATTTCTAGAGTATTAATAAAAGAGATAAAAGATAGATTAATTTTCTTGTTGAATGTAGGTCTTAATTATTTAAATTTAAATAGAATTGCGGGATCTTTAAGCGGAGGAGAAGCCCAAAGGATAAGACTTGCAACTCAAATAGGATCAAGATTGTCTGGAATGATATATGTATTAGATGAACCTAGTATTGGACTTCATCAAAAAGACAATCAAAAACTTATCAATTCACTATTTGAGATGAGAGACTTGGGGAATACTCTTATCGTAGTTGAACATGATGAAGAAACGATGTTGCAAGCTGATTACTTAATCGATATTGGACCTAAGGCTGGATTAGGGGGTGGCTATGTAGTTGCTAAGGGGACCCCTCAAGAGGTAATGAAAAACGAAAACAGTATTACAGGCAGATACTTGTCTGGTAAAGAAAAAATAGAAATTCCGAAGAAAAGAAGAAAAGGGAATGGTAATTATCTAGAACTAAAAGGTTGCACACATAATAATCTAAAAAACATAGATGTTAGAATTCCGTTGGGTTGTTTTATATGTGTTACTGGGGTATCTGGAAGTGGGAAGAGTTCTTTGATAAATGAAACTTTGTTTAGAATACTGACTAACAATATATACTCAAGTAAATTAAAACCAGGAAACTATAAAAGCATTAAAGGTTTAGAATATATTGATAAAGTAATAGATATATCACAAGACCCTATAGGAAGAACTCCAAGGAGCAATCCGGCAACATATACGGGAGTGTTTGATGATATTAGAGATGTATTTGAAAATACTAAAGAAGCAAAAATAAGAGGATATAAAAAAGGAAGATTCTCATTTAATGTTAAAGGCGGAAGATGTGAAGCATGCTATGGAGATGGAGTAAAAAGAATAGAAATGCATTTTTTGGCAGATGTATATGTTCCTTGTGAAATATGCCAAGGGACAAGATATAACAAGGAAACTTTAGAAGTGAAATTTAAAAACAAGAACATTGCCCAAGTCTTAGAAATGACTATTGACGAAGCTTTAATATTTTTTGAGAACATTGCAAAAATTAAAAATAAATTAAAAATGATATCTGATGTTGGATTAGGATATGTTAAGCTGGGACAAAGTGCCACTACTCTAAGTGGAGGAGAAGCAAGTAGAGTAAAATTATCAAAAGAACTACAAAAAAAACCTACTGGGAAAAGCATGTTCATTCTTGATGAACCTACAACAGGATTACATGTTGATGATATAAAAAAATTATTGTCAATTCTCAATGGTATTGTGGAAAACGGAGATACAGTTATAGTGATAGAACATAACTTAGATGTAATAAAAGTTGCTGATTATATCATTGATTTAGGTCCAGAGGGGGGAGATTTAGGAGGCAAAATAATTGCAACTGGAACGCCCGAAGAAATTATTAAACAAAAAAAATCTTATACAGGAGAATACTTAAAAAAAATTATTAGTAAGTAATTATTTGTTTTGTTGATATTATGGTATATAATATTAAGTATATATTGATAATGGAGGAAGTAAATGAACAATGTATTTATTGATCTAGGAATTATAAAAATAACTTTTTATTCTTTATTTATTGTTATAGGAATGTTTGTGGCATTTTTCGTAATAATAAAAGAAGCTTTAAAATATGGATATAATAAAGAATTTGTAAGTAATATGTTTTTTTGGACAATTGTATTTGGAATAATTGGAGCAAGGCTCTATTATGTTGCTTTTAATTGGGATTATTATAGCTCAAATATGTCTGAGATATATAAAATATGGAACGGTGGTCTTGCAATTCACGGGGGTATAATATTTGGATTAATATTCGTTATACTATATTGTTTAAAATACAAAATTGCTGTTCAAAAGACTTTCGATATTTTAGGCCTTGGATTAATTTTAGGTCAAGCTTTTGGAAGATGGGGCAATTTTTTTAATCAAGAAGCACATGGGGGAGAAACAACAAGAGCTATTCTTGAATCCTTTTATGTTATCCCGGATTTTGTTATAAAAGGAATGAACATAGATGGAGTTTATTATCATCCAACTTTTTATTATGAATCATTATGGTGTTTAGTTGGGTTTATTTTGTTATTAATAATTAGAAAATTTTATAAGAAGCTTAAGGTTGGTCAACTAACGTCTTTGTATTTTATTTGGTATGGAATAGGAAGGTTCTTTATTGAAGGAATGAGAACTGATAGCTTAATGTTTGGATCAATTAGAGTAGCACAAGTAGTATCGGCAGTTCTTGTAATATTTGGGACTATTTTACTCTTTAAAAAGATGTTTGGTTCAAGATTCGATAATTTGTATGTTGAGGAGTACGTTGATGAAATCAAGTTTTGATGTATTAATTATTGGTTCCGGTGTATCTGGAATGACTGCCGCTATTTACTTAAAAAGAGCAAATATATCTGTTGCTATAATTGAAAAAAATGCTCCCGGAGGGCAACTAAATAGAGTAAATAAATTAGATAATTATCCTGGAGTATCAAACATAGATGGTCCTTCTTTTGCGTTTTCTGTTTTTTCTCAAATGCAGGAGTTGGAAGTCCCATACATTTATGGTGAAGTAATAAGAATAGAAAACGATGGAATTAATAAAAAAGTATATACTAATAAGGATAACTACGAATGTAAATCGGTTATAATTGCATCGGGAAGAAGTCCAATTGAAACTGGATTGGATAATGAAAAAAACTTATTAGGAAGAGGAATAAGTTATTGTGCCATTTGTGATGGAAATCTATATAAAAACAAAGATGTTTGTGTTTATACCAATAATCAAGAAGGCTTAGAAGAAGCAAAATACTTATCTAAAATATGCAATAAAGTATATGTAGTAGGACTAAAAAATGAAGATATAGATAATATTAAGTTTATTGATGGAACTATTTCAGAAATAAAAGAAACAGATGGAAAAATTAGTTCTATTTTGGTCGATGATGATTATTATGATATAGAAGGATTGTTTGTATTGCTAGGAAGTTATCCTTCTACAGATTTTATTGATGTTGAAAAAAAAGATGGTTATATAATTGTTGATAATAAAATGAGTTCAAGTATTGAAGGCATATTTGCGTGTGGAGATTCTATTAGTAAAGATTTGTATCAAGTATCTACTGCAGTTGGCGATGGAGCGACCGTTGCAAATAGTGTTATTAAATACTTAAATAATAGGAAAGAATAATGTCTTTCTCTATTAAAGTAAAAGAAGAAATTATAAAGCAAAACGAAAGTAAAATAGAGAAAATCTCTATTCTTTCTGCATTCTTAAGAAACAATGCAGTTGTTGAAGAATCAAAAATTATTATAGAAACCGACAACTATTTAATAAGCCAATATATATTTAATTTGATTTATGAGCTTTATGGAATAAGATCGAAAATAATAATTAGAAAAAAATACAACTTTAAAGATGTTTATTCATATTTATTAGAAATTACTATTAAGAAAAAAGATATACTTAATGATTTGAGTATTACAAATGAGGAAGGATATTTTATCAATATTCCTAAAGAATACATAATTAGTGAAGATGAAGAAAAATTGGCATACTTAAAGGGTTTGTTTATTTCTAAGGGTTCTATAAATGATCCAAAATCATCTACATATCATCTCGAATTTTCGATAGATGATTATGAATATGCAGTATTTGTGTGTGAATTATTAGATAATTTTTCTTTAAACAGTAAGATAATTGAAAGAAAAAATTTTTATGTAGTATATATTAAAGAAGGGGAAAAAATCGGAGATTTTTTAAGACTTATAAATGCAAACGCTGCAGTAATGTATTTTGAAGATATTAGAATATTTAAGGATTACAAGAATATGGTTAATAGACTGAATAACTGTGAACAAGCAAATGTTGAAAAGACTTTTAATTCGGCAAAAAAACAACTGGAAGACATAGAAATAATAGAAAACAATATAGATATTGAAACTTTGGATAGTAAGCTAATCGAAATAATAAAATACAGAAAAAAATATCCGGAGCACTCATTGATTGAATTGAGTAAGATAATTTCTAAGGAAACGAGTAATAAAGTATCAAAATCGGGAATAAATCATAGATTGAGAAAAATTAAGACTATTGCCGATAGATTAAGAAGAATGCAAATAAGTAAGTAAAATCATTTCAAAATCATTAAATATTTGATAAAATATAAATACACATATAGAGGGAAGTGATAGAGTGGGCAAAATTATTTCAATTGTTAATCAAAAAGGCGGAGTTGGAAAAACTACTACGAGTATAAATTTGTCTGCTTGTTTGGGATACCTAGGTAAGAAAACTTTATTAATTGATTTGGATCCTCAAGGAAACGCTTCAACTGGAGTTGGCGTAAATAAAGGAGATGCACTCAACAGTATCTATGATGTTATGACTGATAAAATTCAAGTATATGCATCTATTCAAAGAACAAAATATAAAAATTTAGACATTATTCCCGCAACTATAAATTTGGCAGGAATGGACATTGAATTATTAAATAGAAGTGCTAAAGATCCTAGTTTTATAAAAACTTCACAATTAAAAAAACATATTATTTCTTTAAAGAATAATTACGATTATATACTTATAGATTGCCCACCATCATTGGGATTATTAACAACTAATTCTTTAGTGGCATCAGATTCTGTTATAATTCCTGTTCAATGTGAATTCTTTGCATTAGAAGGAATAATGCAATTATTAAACACAATTATGTTAGTGCAAAAAAATTTAAACACTAAATTAGACATCGAAGGTGTATTGTTGACTATGCTTGATTCAAGGACAAAGCTTGGTATCGAAGTAGTTACAGAAATAAGAGGATACTTTAAAGAGAGGGTTTATGATACACTTATACCAAGATTAGTTAAATTATCTGAAGCACCATCATATGGCAAACCAATCCACGTTTATGATCCGAATAGTAGGGGGACAGATGCATATCTAAATTTGGCAAAGGAAGTGATTGTTAGAAATGGAAACTAAAAGAAGAGCTCTAGGAAAAGGATTAGAAGAGTTATTTAATTCTGAAAGCTTAGAGATTGAAAAAATTGAAGAAAAAATAATGCAAAGTGCGACAAAAGAAGAAATTGTTGAGATAAATTTAGATGAATTAAGAAGGAATCCTTATCAACCTAGAAAAAATTTTGATGAGAATTCTCTAAATGAATTAGCAGATTCAATAAAGACATATGGAGTATTTCAACCTATAATTGTTAAACAAAGCATAAAAGGTTATGAAATAATTGCGGGTGAAAGAAGAGTAAGAGCATCAAAAATAGCGGGTTTAACGACTATCCCTGCTATTATTAGGAATTTTTCTGACGAACAAATGATGCAAATTGCATTATTAGAAAATGTTCAAAGAGAAGATTTATCTGCAATAGAGGAAGCCAATGCTTATAGAAGTATAATTATGGCATTACAAATTACTCAAGAGGAATTATCACTAAAGATTGGAAAAAGCAGGAGTCATGTTACAAATATGATTGGTTTATTAGGACTTCCTGCATCAGTACAAGAAATGCTTTTAAAAAGAGAAATATCTATGGGTCATGCTCGAGTTTTGAGCAAATTAACTGATACAATTCAAATTGAAAATCTTGCAAAAAGAATAGTTCTAGAAAACTTAAGTGTAAGGAACTTAGAGAATTTAGTTGATAGCTCTTTTGAAAGAAAAGTAAATATAAAAAGAACAAAAAATGTAGAATACAAAAATATCGAAGATATATTAGAAGAAAAATTAGATACAAAGGTATCGATAACAAACAACAAAATACAAATTAAATTTGAATCAAAAGAAGATTTAAACAGATTATTGGAAATTCTAGAAGTTAATATTGATTGAGGATATTATGAAAGAATATAAAGAAGGTTCTATAGTAATAATGAAAAAAAAACATCCATGTGGTGAAAATAAATGGGAAGTAATTAGGACGGGCATAGATGTTAAACTTAAATGTATAAAATGTAGCAGAATAGTAATGCTAAATAGAATTGATTTTGATAAAAATTTAAAGAAAGTGGTTGAATAAGATGAAAGAAGAACAAAAAGTTAATAAAAGTTGGCTTAATAGCACTGCACTGTTTTTTATTATTTTAATAGTATTAATATTTGTTATAAGTATTATAGGTTCTGCTCTTAATTGGGAAGCATCTTACATAGTTAGGAATGAAGTTACTGGGGTTCTTGATTCTAAAATGGTTTCAGTGGAATCTCTATTTTCGAGAGAAGGAATAAGATATATCATAGGTAATGTAGTTTCAAACTTCATTAATTTTAAGCCATTAGCAATGTTTTTATTCATAATGATCGGAATAGGTTTTGCAGAAAAAACCGGATTATTTTCAGCAATTTTCGAATCTTGGACAAAAAAAATCAATAAGTTTTGGTTGACTTTTATAGTAGTATTACTATCCATATTATCAAATATAATTGGAGAGATTGCTTTCACTTTGATTATTCCAATTTCCGCAATATTATTTTTAGTAAATAATAGAAATCCAATTGTAGCTGTTTTTGCATCCTATGTTGGAATTACCGTGGGAAGTGGTATAAATTTTATTACATCTCAGCTAAAATTCGATTCAACAAACAATTTATTGATTGGTGCCAAAATAATTGAACCGACTTATAGCATGAGTTATACATCGGGAATAATCTTTGAAATAGTTGGAACAATACTATTGGCTTTTCTGATTACATTTATCACCGAGAGGTTTATAGTTAAGAGACTAACTAAATATAAGATTGAAGAGGTTTTAACGGAAGAGGAAGAAGATGTTCCAAAAAAGAAAAAGGCATTGATAATATGTTTTATTGTATCTCTTTTGTTATCAATATTTTTTGTATATATGTTGATACCCACTGGAGCACCATTATCAGGACTATTGTTAGATTATGAACAAAAAGATACAATATCGAGAATATTCAGTTCTAATTCATATGTGTCGGAGGGATTGTCTTTTATTATTTTGGCAATACTATTACTTTGTGGTTGGATTTATGGAAGTGTAACTGGAACAATAAAAAATAAAAACGAAAAATCAAATTATTTATATAACTCCTTAAATAATTTGGGAGGAGTATTAATATTATTATTTTTCGCATCCCAACTTATTGCATTATTTCAAAAAACAAATATAGGGTCAGTAGTAACAATATGGATTTCTACCTTTGTTGAAAACTTAAATTTATCAGGAATGCCTCTAATTATTATATTTTTTATTTTGTTAGTTCTTGTAAATATTATAGATCCTTCCTCGATTTCAAAGCTAGCTATACTGGGACCTATAGTAACTCCAGAATTTATGAAATCAAATGTAACACCAGAATTCTTACAACTGATATATAAATTGGGAGAAACGACTTCTGATATTATATCTCCTCTATTTCCGTATTTTATTGTACTTCTTGGTGTAATAATGATATATAGTAAGAAAAATGACTCAATTAAAATCAAAGATATATATAAACTATTGATGCCATATTTTGTATTGATTACAGTGTTTTGGGTAATATTCATACTTTGTTGGTATGTAATAAATTTATCGATAGGTCAAGGAATATTGCCAACGTTTTAGGAGGTTAAAATGAGTTTAAAAGCAGGTATAGTTGGTTTACCAAATGTTGGTAAATCAACTTTGTTTAATGCAATCACCAAAAAAAATATATTAGCAGCAAATTATCCCTTTGCAACAATTGATCCAAATGTAGGAGTAGTAATCGTTCCTGATAAGAGGATGCTTAAACTTGAAGAAATGTATGTTCCAGAAAGAACAATTCCTGCAACTTATGAATTCATAGATATTGCTGGTTTAATTAAAGGTGCATCTAAGGGAGAAGGTTTAGGAAACAAGTTTTTAACTCACATTAGGGAAGTAGATGCTATATGTGAAGTTGTGAGATGCTTTGATGATGATAATATAATACATGTAGAAAATTCTGTTGATCCAATAAGAGACATAGAAACTTTAGAAATAGAACTAATGTTATCTGATTTAGAAATAGTTGAAGCAAGATTATCAAAGATAGAAAAAAAAGCCCTTACTACTAAAGATAAAGATTCTATGATGGAGTTAGAACTTTTCAATAGAATAAAAACTGCTCTCGACAATAATATCCCTGCAAGGAAATTAGATTATGATAAAGAGGAAGAAAAAATATTAAAATCCTTTGGTTTATTATCTCTTAAACCTGTAATTTATGTTGCAAATGTAAATGAAGATGATTTAAATGAAGAAAATAATTATGTTAAATTAGTTAAGGAGCATGCAGAAAGAAATATGTCTGAATGTGTTGTCATGTGTGCAAAAATTGAAAGTGAGTTAAGTGAACTTAACGAAGATGACAAGATGTCATTCTTGAAAGAGTTAGGCATTAAAGAAAGCGGGTTAGACCAATTAATTAAAGCAACATATAAATTATTAGGATTGTCAACTTTTTTTACAGTTGGTCAAGATGAAGTAAAAGCTTGGACTTTTAATAATGGAATGAAAGCACCAGAATGTGCTGGAATAATTCATACTGATTTTGAGAGAGGTTTTATAAGAGCGGAAATAATGACTTACGAAGATTTGATAAATTATGGAAGCGAATTAAAAGTTAAAGAAGCAGGAAAAACTAGACTAGAAGGAAAAGAGTATTTGATGAAAGATGGAGATATTTGCTATTTTAGATTTAATGTTTGATTAGAGAGGTTTTATATGAGGAAAATTATTGTTATATTCTTTATATTATTATTCTTGTCTGGGTGTAAAGAGAAAAAAATAGAAGAGAAAATAATTGAGGAAGATAAAAATATAGAAGAAAAAGAAATATATATAGATGAGAATAACATTGCTTTAGGTTTTTATGATGATGATTGGAATAAAATTGAACAAATTACAAATTTATGGGTATTTCATAAAGATATAGGGTGGCCTTGGATATTTCCAATAAATAAAGAAAAATTAGAAGAAGGTAAATCGAAAGATTTATGGCAAAAATATTGGGAGAGTAATTCAAAATACAAATTTGGATTAGAGATAGCATATTCTTTAATATCTGGAGAAAAAATTGAGTTAACAATTTTAAAACCAAGCGATAATTCAAAGCATTCTGATTATGTTGAAATATATTTTTATGATGGATATAATGCAACTACTTCTTGGTTTGATCATTTAGAAGATAATGAAATAAATGATGTAACTGTTTATACTTCAATAAAGGTAACAAGCGGCAAATATATCGACCAGGTAATTTCTCCCTTATCATTAAAAGTGTTTACATATGATGGACTTGATGATTTTGATGAAGAAGGAAAATATAGAGGTAAAAGTTACTCAACTTTGATAATAAACAAAAAATAAATTATAATTGTTTTTTTGTTTACTTATATAATTATTTTTGCTATAATTATCGCGAGTATTAATTTACTCCTTGCTTTTCTTAGGGAAAAGCCAAAGACCGAAAGGAGGAAAATATGAAATATGAAATAATGTTCATAGTAAGACCTGACATAGAAGAGGGAGCACAAAAAGATCTAATAATTTCTTTTGACAAGATTTTAAAAGACAATAAGGCAACCATAGACATGTTTAAAGATATGGGTCAAAGAGAATTAGCTTATGATATTGGAAAATATAAGAGTGGATTCTATTACTTATACGAGATTAGTTCAAAAGATTCAGCAGCACAAAAAGAATTTGATCGTATTGCTAATTTGAGCGAAGATGTAATTCGTCATATGGTAATCAATTTGAATAAATAGGAGGTAAATATGATGAATAAAGTAATGTTGATTGGAAGATTAACAAAAGACCCTGATTTAAGGTATACAACAAGCAATATTGCAACAGTGTCTTTTTCAATTGCGGTAAATAGACCATTTACAAATCAAAGTGGAGTTAGAGAAGCTGACTTTTTAAATGTTGTGGCTTGGAGAAAACAAGCAGAAAATGTAAAAAAATATATTACAAAAGGTAGCTTAGTTGCGGTTGAAGGTAGAATTCAAACTAGAAATTATGATGATAAAGATGGAAAAAAAGTATATGTCACTGAAGTTGTGGCTGATTCTGTTCAATTTTTAGAACCAAAAGGTCAAAGATCTATGGAGAGCAATAATAGTTTTGTTCCTATGGATTCTGTTCCAACTACTGATGTTGGGGATGAACCATATATAGACTTTGGTCAAACAGTTGAACTTAGTGATGATGACATAGCATTCTAAGAAGGAGGAAATATGGCGGAGTTTTATAAAAAAAGAAAAAAAGTTTGTCAATTGTGTCAAGGTAAAACAATAAACTATAAAGATGTTGAAATAATTAAAAAATATATTAACGAAAAAGGGAAAATTTTACCAAGAAGAGCAACTGGAGCTTGTTCAAAACATCAAAGAGAAATAGCAACAGAAATTAAAAAAGCAAGACACATGGCTTTAGTGCCATTTACTGAATAGTTTAGTTGATTAGGAAGTGAAAAATGGAAATAGTATTATTGATCATATCATTGTTATTGATTACAATTATAATATTGCAAAGTGCAAAAGCAGAAGGTGCTTCTCAAATAATTCAAGGTGGTAATCTAGACTTGTTTAGTAATAGGAAAGAAAGAGGAAGTGAACTGTTTATTTCTAGGCTTACGATGGTACTAGGAATATCGTTTTTTGTAATTTGTTTATTTATGTCTTTACAATAATAAGATATATATATAAATAAGAACTAGATATTAGTTCTTTTTTATTTTATAATGTATTTGGAGGATATATGAAGAACTTGGTAATTGATTTACTGGATAAAACAAAAAAGCCTTTATCTGAAATTGAAATACTTGAAAAAATAGAAAATGATAAAACGTCTACTCTTGAAGAAATGTGTACTTTAGTTAGAGAAATGGAATTGGATGGTCAAATATATAAAACTAATAGTAATAAATATACATTATTTAAATATACACATTTGTTTGTGGGAAGATTATCTGTCAATAGAAAGGGATTTGGATTTTTAATTTTAGATGATGCACCAGATATATATATTAGCGCCTCAAATATGAAAGATGCTATTCATAATGATTTAGTTGCAGTCGAAAAAATAAACAAAGAAGAAGGAAAGATTGTAAAAGTTATCAATAGAAATTTAAAGAATGTTGTTGGAGAACTTTCACTAGAAGATAACCAAAACATAGTAAAGATAGATACAGATAAGTATAAATTAATAATAACTATAGATGATGAGAATAAGAACAATGCAATGGTTGGAAATATAGTGCTTGTCGAGCCGTTTATGCAAATAAAAGGAAATAACTATAAAGGGAAAATAGTAAAAGTATTGGGTCATAAAAACGATCCAGGAATTGATATTTTAGAGATTGTTTATAATCATGAAATAAGCGATATATTTCCCGAAAAAGTAATAGAAGAATCAAATAATATTAGTGAAAAAGTAATTGAAAAAGATTATGAAGGTAGGAAAGATTTAAGAAACCAAGAAATATTTACAATTGATGGAGATGATGCAAAAGATTTTGACGATGCGGTTTCTATCAAAATAAATGAAGATGGTAATTATTTATTAGGAGTTCATATTGCGGATGTAAGCAATTACGTAAAGCCTGGGACAACATTAAATGAAGAAGCTTTTAATAGGGGAAATAGTGTTTACTTGGCGGATAGAGTAATTCCAATGTTACCACAAAAATTATCTAATGGAATTTGTTCATTGAATGAAGGAGTGGACAGATTGACCGTTACATGTGATATGGTAATTGATAACAAAGGGAATGTCGTAAAATATGACATATATAATAGTGTAATTAATTCAAAAAAGAGAATGACATATAAAAAAGTAAATGAAATACTAGAAAATAATATAGACGTTCAAGGGTATGAAGCTTTTGTTGAATCACTAAATAAAATGAAAGATTTGTCTCAAATAATTAGAAAATCTAAGATTGATAAAGGATATATCGATTTTGAGATTAATGAACCAGAAATCATTGTCGATGAGTCAGGAAAAGCTATAGATATAAAATTAAGAGAAAGAGGCATAGCAGAGAAGCTGATTGAAGACTTTATGATAATAACGAACGAAACAGTTGCAAGTTATGTTTTTTGGATGGGTTATCCATTTATTTATAGAGTTCATGGAATACCAAAAGAAGAAAGAATTACTAATTTCTTGACGATGATTAGCAATTTAGGTCATACGGTAAAAGGCAGTAAGAAAAATATTACTCCGAAATTTATTCAAAATATATTAGAATCTTTAAAAGAATATGAAGATTATGATATTGTATCCGAATTTGCTCTTAGATCTATGCAAAAGGCTTATTATAGCGTAGAAAATATAGGTCACTTTGGATTGGCAAGCAAAATTTATACCCACTTTACTAGCCCAATAAGAAGATACTCTGACTTGGTAATACATACCTTGTTAAAAGCATATCTTGACAACGATTTTAGTAATAAATTTGAAAATTTGAGTATTATTGCGGAACATATCTCAAATAAAGAAAGAGCCGCTATAGAATGTGAAAGAGAAGTTAACGATATGAAGATGGCTGAATACATGTCCAATCACATTGGAGAGCAATATGAGGGCATTATTTCGGGTATTATTCCCTCTGGAATTTTCGTAAGATTATCGAATATGATAGAAGGTTTTGTTCATGTAAGCGAACTTGGAGAAGATTATTATGTATATAATCAAAATCTTCAGATGTTTATTGGAAGAGATAAAGGTAAAAAATATAAACTTGGAGAAAGGGTGAAAGTAAAAGTTGCTGGGGCTTCAAAAGAAGAAAGAACTATTGACTTCGACTTGATTTAGAAAGAGCATGAAAAAAAGAAAATTAAAAAAATCATTTATTATTATTTTAATATTGCCCATTATAGCGATAGCATTGTTAGTATTGCTATTGAGTAAAAATGACAAAGAGGAAACTCCAACAACATTGAACAAAGACTATGAAACTGTTACATCCATGATGGTTGCCGGAAACATGTTGATGGATTCTTCTATTATAACTGATGGAATTTTAGAACAAGATAAGTATAGTTTTGAATACATATTTGAAGATTTACCATTAATCAAAGAAAAAGTTGATTTAAAATATTTTAATCAAGCAGCTTTAATTGGGGGTTCTAAACTTGGATATAGTAAAGGAACCAAATACAATGTTCCAAGTGAGTCGGGAGATCTGATGATAAAATATGGTTTTAATTTAATTTCTCTTGCAAGCAAATATTCATTGGATAAAGCGGAACAGGGAATCAATAATACATTTGATTATTGGAATAAAAAAGAAAACATATTATTTAATGGGATTTCAAAAAATAATGCCGAAAAAGAGAGAGTAAGTGTTTTAGAAAAAAATAATATTAAATATGCATTGATTTCTTATACAATGAAAACAAATGTTCCATTAATTAAAAACAAAGAAAATTTAGTTAATATATATGATAAAGAAAGAGTTAAAGCAGATATTGTTAATGCAAAAAAAACAGCAGATATTCTAATTGTATCTATCGATTGGCGTGACAATGAAAACGATGTTATAACAGAAGAACAAAAAAATGTTGTTAAATACCTTGCTGACTTGGGAGTTAATATAATAATTGGAAACAATGTATATATTCAACCAATAACAATAGAAAAGGAATCCTTAGTTATATACTCATCCGGAAATTTAATTTCCGGCCATACTGATTATGATAAATCTTCATCGACCATTACAACATTCGATATTGTAATCAAAAAAGAAAAAGACAAAACTACAAAAATAGAATATAATAATATAAAAAGTTACCTTGTTTTTTTAAATAAAAAATCGGGTGCAAATTATAAATTAATTTCATACTCTAACCTAAATGATCAAATTCTTCCAAATTATAGAGAATACTACGATAAATATAAGAATATAATTACTAAAGAATTGGGTGAGGTTGTTATTAATGAAGTAGGTGATTAAATTGGAAATATTCAATAGAAAAGCTAAGTTTGATTATTTTATCGAAGATACCTTTGAAGCTGGAATAGTATTAAAGGGTACAGAGATTAAGTCAATCAGAGAAGGAAAGTGTAATTTAAAAGATAGTTATGCAATTATTAAAAATAATGAAGTTTTCTTGTTGAATACTCACATTTCTCAATATGAAAAAGGAAATATATTTAATCACGAAGAAACAAGAACCAGAAAATTATTGCTGCACAAGAAAGAAATAATCAAATTAGCTTCCAAAGTTAATATTGAGGGTTTTACGCTTGTTCCAATTAAATTATATTTTAAGGGAGGAAAAGCAAAAATATTGATTGGAGTAGCAAAAGGGAAAAAAGAATACGATAAAAGAGATACAATAAAAAAAAGAGACATGGAAAGAGAAGTTAGGAAAAACAGCTAAAATATTTAATTTTTTATATTTTATGGTATAATCTCTTCGATGGGGCCGTCTTGGTTTCGACGGGAATAGGAAAGGTGTAATTGCAAGTCGTAAGGCATGCGTAAAATCCAAACCAAAAATAGCTGGAAACAGAAACGAATCTCTAGCTTTCGCTTAATTAGCTGCTAGGCCTTTATATTCGATTTTCTTACGATGGTTTATAAGGGTTCAATAAAGTAAGATATATCATTTTTTTTCTAAGTTAAATGATGAATAATTATTAGAATCGTCGATATAATTTTTTTAAATTTGAAATATCGATTAAAAAATAAATTTAAATAAACTTGTAGACGTTACATTGTTAATATTTTCGGACATGGGTTCAATTCCCATCGGCTCCACCAGATGAAAAGCATAGGTTTGATACAAAAGTATTGAACCTTTTTTATGTGAAAAATAAGTTTTCTCTGTTTATTCACAATTTGCAAAAAAATCATTTGACAAAGCATTTATAGTTGTGTATACTGGGTATAAACAGCATGCACAGGAGGTGTATACATATGGATGCATTATATATAAGCAACCTTAATAAAACATACCCAGGGTTTCAATTAAAAAATGTTTCTTTATCTTTACCTAAAGGTTATATTTTAGGTTTTGTTGGAGAAAATGGAGCCGGAAAAACGACAACCATTAATTCTATTTTGAACATTACCAAAAGAGATAGCGGAATTGTAAAAATCTTTGGAAAAGATATTGATGAACACGAAAATGATATAAAAAAAGACATTGGATATATATCAGGAGATGTTTTTTACCCCAAAAAACAAATCAAAGAAGTTACCAAAATCTACAAAAGATTCTATGATACTTGGGACGATGAAGTGTATAAGGAATATCTAGAAATATTCAAATTAGATGAATCTAAGATGCTTGATCAATTATCTAAGGGAATGTATATCAAATATGTTTTGACGCTAGCTTTATCTCATCATGCTTCTTTACTAATCCTCGATGAACCTACAACAGGACTTGATCCAGTTGCTAGAGACAATATACTTGAGATTTTCCAAACTCTAGTAGAAACAGAAGAAGTCAGCATTTTCTATTCGACGCACATTACTTCGGATTTGGAAAAATGTGCTGATTATATAGCATTTATTAAAGAAGGATGCATCATTGAACATTCCAGTAAAGATGAATTGCTTGATCGCTATAGATTAGTTAATGGTTCTATTGAATCTTTGCAAATCATTAAGGACAAATTGATAGCTTATAAAATTAATTCTTTTGGATTTAATGGTTTAATTAGTACAGAACTCTTGATTGAACATGAAGACATCCGATATGCAGAGCCTTCTATTGATGATATCATGATTTATTTTTCGGGAAGGAGAGATTAATAATGAAGAATCTACTATATAAAGAAATTACTTTTTCAATCAATAAATTTTTCTTTGTTGTTCCAGTAATTATGTCATTGTTATTCTTTATCCCAAATTGGTTGTTTTCAATTGTAGTAATGTACTTCTTTTGGGTGAGTGTCCCCCAAATTATTAATGGATATTCAGCTCAACTAGATTACAAGTTTTTGAGTATTTTACCAGTAACAAAGAAGGATATTGTCAGTTCAAAAATAATAGTCTTTATTCTTATAGAATTAACTCATATATTACTTGCAGTTGTTTTTGGTGTTATTCATAACTTAGTCTATGGATCCGATAATCTTTTTATGGAAATTAATCCCGCCTATTTTGGTGCAATACTTATTATGCTTGCATTGTTTAATATCTTTTTATTTCCTCCATATTTTAAAACGGCATACAAGTTTGGCAAACCATTAATATTTGCCAGTATTGTGTCTTTCTTATTCGCCGGTTTGTTTGAAGTGGGTGCTGCTGCAATACCATTTATGCAATACTTTTTGAAATCCGATAATGTCTTAATACAACTTGTAGTTCTTTTTATAGGGATTGTGTTGTTTTTCGGGCTTAATCTAATCACCATCAATCAATCGCAAACTAATTTTGAGAAGGCTAACTAATGAAAAACATTCAAATATTAACCAAATCAAACAAACCAATTTACCAACAGATCTATGATCAGATCTCCAATCAGATTATCTTAAAGAACCTGGAAGCTAACAGTCAGTTGCCTTCTATTCGAACTGCTGCAAAAGAATTGAGAGTCAGTATTATCACCATCAAACGAACTTGGGAAATGCTAGAGCAAAATAATTTTATTTACTTAGTTCCAGGCGTGGGGGCTTTTGTCAACGAAAATTCGGATTCATTTCTTCTAGATAAGAAAAATCAAAAAGTGGAAGGAATGTTGATGGATTTGATCAATGAGTGCATGATGGTTGGAATCACGTCAAAGGAATTGAAGAGTCTAATAGATATCATGTATAAATGATAGGACGGCACTGGTTTAACTAGCGGTTGAAACCCTGAAGCTTGATCAATCGCTCATCTAGTATAGTGTTTCAAAAAAATTAGGACAAAGAGTTTATGATAAGAGTTCATAAATGTCACAACAAAAATATAGATATATTTGTTGAGGATGATGAAGTAATAGAAGATGTAAATCGTTATAAATTCTATTATTCAAGACTCCGGCGATGTAAACTTCCAAATAGGAATTTGGTATAAATTTTGTTTGAGTGTACAACACCTCTACCAATATATAAAAAAATAAACAAATAATAATTTATATGATATAATAATTTTATATATAAAGGGAGGAAAATTATGAATGAAGATGCTTTGAATATTCATCAAGATTATTTAAAAAGAAGAATTGATGAAATAAGAAACAGATTAGGTGTGCTTGAAGAAAAGACAAGTAGTCTTATGTTGGATGAAAGAGGAGATGCAGTTGGAGAACCAACTGAAAGCGAATACTATTCTTCTGCAAAAAAATCTTCTGATTTGTTTAATAAATATTTGTTGGAAAATCAAATTAAAGAGTTCACAACTGAAAACAAAAAGTTGGATGAAAGAAAGAGAATTGTAAGAAAGAACATATCCGAAGCAACCTCTTGTTTAAATGAAGATAAAAAGTATCTTGATTTAATCGATAGAGAATTAAAGAGATTGGATATTGAATTTTTGAGTGCAAATGAGGAAAATTCTCCTGCTATAGTAGCAGAACTTGAAAAGTATAGAGCTGAAAAATCAAGTACATTGAATAGAATTAACAAGTTTTATGCGGAAATTCAAACTTTTAATGAAGAAATTAGTGATATTGTTCATAACGAAAAAATGAACAAAGAATTATTGGCAACTTTAAGAAGTGAGTTGTCACTTGTAAAAAATAGAAAAGAAAGCGAATATATCAACATTGATCAATATAAAAAAGATATAAAAGAACTAGAAGAATTAAGAAAAGTTCTTCCGGGATTAGAAATATTTTTAGCTCAATATATGGAATCTAATGTGGAAAAAATTGCAAAACAGTTGAATGAAAAAATGGAAAAAGTATCAGAACCAGCTAAAGAGGCGGCACCTTTATCAGTGCCAATCGCTCCTGTTGTGGAAACACCAGTAGTTGATTCAAGCCCAGTTTTAGATGGTGAGCCTGCAGGTGTTCCACCTATGCCTAATTCGGAAGCTATGCCTGCACCGGAAGTTCCAACTCCAACAGCAGAAGAACCAAAACCTACTGAGGACATGGATGGGTTTAAACTTGACTTTTTAGAAAAATTTGGATATTTACCAGGAGAAGCTGAGTACAAGATGAATCCAAATTATAAAGACGGAGCACCATTAGTTGCAGCAGTTCCAGCAGCAGAAATGCCGCCTGTAACTCCACCTTCTACTCCAGCCCCAGCTCCAACAGCAGAGGAACCAAAACCTATTTGGCAAATGAACGGATTTCAACTTGACTTTTTAGAAAAATTCGGATATTTACCGGGAGAAGCTGAGTACAAGATGAATCCAAATTACAAAGAAGGAGCACCATTAGTTTGTGGAGAAGAAGCTCAAGCATATAGAGATAACACTGCAGAAGTTGAAGCAAAGGAAAAAAGACAATTCATTCCCGATCGAGTTCGTAGAGTCGTTAAAACAATTAGACATCCAATTAAGTCTGTGAAAGCATGGGGAAAACAAAAGATTCAAGAAATAAAAGACAATCATCAAGAAAAGAAGAGTTTTAAAGCAAGAGAAAAAGAAAATCAAGCGAGACTAGAAGCAAAAATGTCTATTAGATAAAAGGGAGGAATAAATAATGGTTAGTGAAGATCAAATAATTGAAATGGTTGATGGTACTACATATGGAGTAATTGACAAAATTGAATACAATGGAGAAAACTTCCTATATATCGTACAATTGAACGAAGATGAGTCACCGACAGGAGAGTACGATATAGTAAAAGAGACAATCGAAGAAGGCGTTCCCATTATGGACTATATAGAAGATGAAGATTTATATGAAAACCTTAAATTAGCGTTCTTAAGTAGAAACGAATAAACTCTAGTAATTAGAGTTTTTCTTTTTTTCAAGGAAATATTTGATTAGCGTTTAATATATCTTATGGGAGATAATATGACAATACTTGATATAAAAAATGTTAATAAAAAATACGACATAGAAGTATTAAAAAATATTTCTTGTTCTTTTTCAAGAGGAGAAATCGTATCAATAATGGGAGAGAGCGGAAGCGGAAAGAGTACATTGTTAAATATTATGGGAGGAATTGATAGATCTTATGGTGGAGATGTATATTATGATAATGCCATTTTAAAGAACAAAGAAGAAAACTATATAAAAAATAAGGTTGGTATTATATTCCAAAATTTTAATTTAATTCCATATTTAAATTTGATTGACAATGTTTTAATTTCAAAACTATTTAGTGTAAGTAAAAAAAGAGAAAGTAAAGAAAAAGCAAAAAAAATATTGATTGATTTGGGATTGGAAAAGCAAATGTATAAATATCCAAGTCAAGTCTCTGGTGGTGAAAAACAGAGGGTTGCTATAGCGCGAGCTCTTTTTAAAGATCCAGATATTATTTTTTGTGATGAGCCAACTGGTGCTCTAGATTCAAAAAACACAAGAGAAATCTTAGATATATTTACAAGAATTGCAAAGAGTGGAAAAACAGTAATAATTGCTACTCATTCCGAGGAAGTTTCGAAATCAAGTCATAGAGTCTTAAAAATTAGAGATGGGGAACTATTGAGAGAAGAAACTATTAATGATTTCATCGAATATTGCACAGAACAAAAAGATAGTAGCACTTCTTGCAGATTTAATTATATTAAAGGAATAATTTTGTCTATTAAAGGCTTGAAGAAAAAGAAAATTAAAACTATTATGGTTTCAATTGGTACTTCAATAGGAATTACTGGTTTAATCTTGGTATTATCTATATCGGGAGGAATGAAAAAATATATAAATGAAATTATAAATGATAGCAAAAATCAAAACATTATCGATGTTTATAAAGAAAAACAAGAAAACAAACAATCAAATTTGGTTTTTGAAAACAGTGATATTGAAAAAATAAATAAGCTTAATTATGTAGAAAGCATTCAGAAAGGCTATGCTAACAAGGAATACTACAAAATGGTTATAGGCAACAAAGAAGTTATCATTGAAAATATATTGACTTATTCTGAGCAATTAGTTAAAAAGTTGATATTATCTGGAGCATTTCCAAAAGAAAATGAAATTTTGATAAACAATTCTTTATATAATAAAATCGATTCAAAAACAAATGGAATAGAATATGAAGGAAAAGTCTACTCCATTTCTGGTGTATATGAAGACGGATTTGTTGAAAACTCAATATATTTTAATTATGATGATTTAAAGAATCACATAGGAGAAAAAACAAATGTATTATTTATAAAAACAAAACAAAGAGATAAATTAAAAATATCATTAGAAAAAGAAGGATATTATTTTTCTTACATAGAAGAATCTCTTAAAACTTTTAATGATACTTTTAATATAGTAATATTTGTATTAACAATAGGATCCGTCATTTCATTAATAGTGTCTTCTGTAATGATTATGGTTGTCTTGTATATAGGAGTTATTGAAAGGACAAGGGAAATAGGAATCTTTAGATCTTTAGGTTATAAGGGAAAAGATATAAAAATATTATTTAGGTCTGAGGCCTTAATATATGGACTAGTATCATCTATTATTTCACTAATATTTTCAATTCCAATACTCAAAGTTGTAGATTCTATAATGAAAGATAATTATCAAATATATATGTCGAGTATAAATCTTTCGTATTTGATTATGTCTGTAATATTGTGTTTTTCTCTTTGTTTGTTTGCAAGTTCTTATCCGGCAAAAAAAGCCTCTAAAATAAATATCATTGATGCTTTAAGATATGAATAATATTTGATATAATAGATAATACTGGAGTGAATATGAATGAAGAAGTAATTAATCAAATGAGAGACGTATTAGGAATAACATCGAAACAAATAGAAACGGTTCTTAAATTGTTGGGAGATGGGAATACTATACCTTTTATAGCAAGATATAGAAAAGAAATGACTAATAATTTAGATGAAGAACAAATTAAAAGTATAGGTGAAGTTTATGAATATCAAGTAAATTTAACCAATAAGAAAGAAAATGTTATTAAACTAATTGATGAAAAAGGCATGTTGACTGATGAGATAAAAAACAATATAATGAAATGCAAAAAATTAGTGGAGATAGAAGACATTTATAGACCTTACAAAGAAAAGAAAAAGACAAAAGCAACTGAGGCTATAAAAAAAGGTTTAGAACCCCTTGCAAAAAGTATGATGGAATTTCCTTTCGAGCTTCCAAGTATTTTGTCATATATAAATGATGAAGTTAAAACTGAGGAAGATGCAATTAAAGGAGCAAAAGATATAATTGCTGAATGGATAAGCGACAACCCTAATTATAGAAATTGGATTAGAAAATATATATTTAGAGAAGGAATCATAACTTCAAAAAGTAAGAAAAAAAATAATGATGAAGAGAAAATTTATGAAATGTATTATGATTATAAAGAAAGTTTAAGAACCATTAAGGCACATAGAATTCTTGCACTAAATAGAGGAGAAAACGAGAAAATATTAATTGTAAACATAGAAATAAATAAAAGCGCTATTATTGATTATTTATCAAATGCGACAATAACGAATACAAATTCAAAGTGTGTGAAGTATGTTGTTGAGGCGATAGAAGATAGCTATAAAAGATTAATCTTTCCAAGTATAGAAAGAGAGATAAGAAGTGAACTAACTGATGAGGCAAACGAACAAGCAATAAAAATATTTTCTAACAACTTGGAAAAATTATTATTGCAACCTCCTTTAAAGGGAAAGGTTATATTGGGACTTGACCCAGCATTTAGAACTGGATGTAAACTTGCAGTAGTAGATGAAACAGGAAAGTTTTTGGAAAAAAGTGTTATTTATCCTCATGAGCCAATTAATGACATTAAATCTTCGAATGAAGAAATTGGAAGATTGATTGAAAAGCATAATGTTGAAATTATTGCTATTGGCAACGGAACGGCTTCAAGGGAGTCTGAAAAGTTTGTTTCTAACCATATAAATGAATACAAAAGAGACACAAAATATGTAATAGTAAGTGAGGCGGGAGCATCGGTTTATTCTGCAAGCAAAATAGCGATAGATGAATTCCCCAATTTACATGTTGAAGAAAGAAGTGCTATTAGTATAGCAAGAAGATTACAAGATCCTCTATCTGAATTGGTTAAGGTAGAACCAAAAAGTATTGGGGTTGGACAATATCAACATGATGTTCCACAAAAAAGATTGGATGAATCATTAAACTTCGTAGTAAGCAAAGCGGTTAATTTGGTTGGAATAAACGTGAATACTGCAAGCCAATCATTATTAAAATATGTTTCTGGTTTAAATAAAACAAACATAGATTCAATAATTAAATATAGAAATAATAAAGGCAAAATTGGTTCTAGAGATGAACTTAAAAAAATATTAAATGAGAAGGCTTTCGAGCAATCGATTGGCTTTATTAGAATAATGGATGGTAATAACCCATTGGATAAGACAAGTATTCATCCTGAAAGTTATGAGATAGTAGAAGAAATATTAAATAAAATAAAATTGACTAAAAATGAAATAGGAAGTGAAATATTAAAAGAAAAATTAGATAATGTTGGCAAAGATGGTATATGTACTGATGAATATACTTTTAATGACATAATTTCTTCTTTGAAACAACCCTTGAGGGATCTAAGAGATGATTTTAGTATGCCATTATTGAAAAGCAATATTTTAACAATTCAAGATTTAACATTGGGAATGAAACTTCAAGGAACTGTAAGAAACGTTGTGGATTTTGGTGTATTTATCGATATTGGATTAAAGAATGATGGACTAGCACACATATCAAAGCTTAGCAATAAATATATTAAACATCCTAGTGATTTATTCTCTGTTGGAGATATAGTAGATTGCTATGTTGATGAAATATTAATTGAAAAAAACAAAGTTAGCTTATCTTTGATAGAAAACTAGTTTTTCTTTTCTGCCGAATTAGTTTAATGGTAAAACAAGTGAATCGTAATCATTTGATGCGAGTTCGATTCTTGCATTCGGCACCAATTTTTAAAAATAATACAAATAATAGTTTTTTTTGATATAATATATAACATAGAGTAATAGGAGGTGAATTTATGAATCCAATAGTTGCGAATGATGAAATGCTTACTATTAAAGAGAGCATTGATAAAGTTCACCAAGAATTAACTAATAAGATGAATGAGATTAATACCAACTTTGACACAGTGGCATCAAGTTGGAGTAGCTCAAAATCTAAAGTAGTGTTATTGCCTATTGAAGATATAAAAAAGGAAAACACTAGAATACTAGAAAAAATAAAAGAAAAGTCAGATCAAATAAAAAGTGCGTATGATACCTATCTTAAGGCTCAAGATACTACTATAGTTCAAGTTATAGCATCCCCAAAAGAAGCTGAAAGCGTAGTTCCTGAGCAAACAGTAGTTCAAAATCCTAATTTAACAAACGAAGAAAAACTACAAGATTTGAAAGCAAGCGGAGAGACAATAGTACCTAGTTTTGAGATGTTGGAATTTGTTAGAAATAAAGATGGATCTTTTAAAAGACATGGCAACACGGACCTATATCCTGCAAAGATTACTGTCGATGGAAAAACGATTACTTATTTATTGTATTTAGGAGGAAGAGCTCCGGATGAGCAAATTCCAAAAGATCTTCCAGTATTGATGGCCCTTCATGGAAGTGGAGAAACAAGATCAAATTACAGTTCGAATTATAGTTCTTCTGAAGCAAGCAGGTCAATAAAAAATACCTTTGGCGGAAACTTTGGAGATCCAAATAATAAAAAAGAAGTAATTGCAATTCTTCCACAATTTAGTAAAGGAACATATTATAGAGAAGATACAATGAATGTACTTCATACCCTTTATACAAGAGTAAAAGAATCATATGGGACAAGAGCTGGTTTAGATATAAGCGGGTTAAGTATGGGAGGACAGTCGACAATCAAGTATGCGTCAATGTATCCTCAAGATATTTCTACTGCTACAGTTATTGCTGCTGGACCACCAGAAGGGAATTTTTTACGTTTAGATGAACAGTCCTACGAAAATTTAAAAAAAGTAAAAATGGTTTTTGTTTGTGGCGACCAAGATTCCAAACAATATTCGAGATCTCTTAATTTGTTGGGGACATTAACTGGAAACTCCACTACAACATATACTATAAACAAAGGAGATCCAATAGATCCGATTTTGAATTCACATTATAATAACGGTGGTATTGTTCATATTACTGTTTCTGGAGCGGGACATAACACATGGGATTTGGCATCTCCAGCTGTGGTTTCTAAATACAACTAAAATTAATTGCATATGTTTATAAAAGAATGATATAATTAAATAGAATAAAAGGGTTGTTTAAGGATGTGATATAAGTGCAATTATTATTGATAAAAAAGGATAAAATAGATACTATTAAATTGCCCTCGAATATTTTCGGAAGTTATTGGATTGTTGACAGAATAAGTTCTAAAAAAGGGAACAATCTTATTAACGTATTTGAAGAAAACGGAAGATGGAAAATAGTAAGCAATACAGATACAAAAATAATAGAAAGTAGCGGAAACGTAGTAGATTTTGCTTTTTTAACTGAGTATAGTTTTTATTACATTCAAACAAAAGAAAAAACAATTTATATATTATATTCTTGTCCTGTTTATGACAAAAGTACTATTAGATTGACTTTTAATAATTTGACTGAGATTAACATTGGAAATGAGATGACCAATGAAATTGTTTATAATTTGCAAGTTGTGGGTAAAAAAAACACAAGACTTGTATTTAAGGACAACGTTTGGAAGGTTTATGATTTAGAAAGTAAATTTGGAACATACTTGAACAATTTATCAATTAGAGAAGCAACACTTAACAATGGAGACACAATATTTATTATGGGTTTAAAAATTATATTATTGGGGAACAGCTTGTTAATAAATAATCCGTTTAATTCTGTATCATATAATCAAAATATTTTTTCTTTGTCAAATCAAGAAGAAGATGACTACATTGAAACCGAAGATGATGATAACCTAATTGAGTTGTATAAGGAAGAAGACTATTTTTTAAGATCTCCAAGATTTAAAACAATGATTGAAAAAGAAGTTTTGATAATAGATCCTCCTCCAACAAAAGAAAACGCCGAGGAAATGCCAATAATGTATGTAATTGGTCCTATGCTATCGATGAGTATGATGTCATTAATGACTGTTTTTACTTCATTGAATAGATACTTATCTGGAGAAGCTGAGTTTAAAACGGTATTGCCTTCGTTAATCGTTGCTTTTGCAATGATGTTGAGTATGATATTATGGCCATTGTTAAATAAAAGATATCAAAAAAAGAAAAAACAAGAATATGAAAAAGATAGGCAAAAAAAGTACGGCGGATATATAGATTCAAGAAGAGAACAATTAGAAATTATATCTAAAAAGCAAAAGATGATATTAATAGATAATTATTTGCCTTCTGCTGCTTGTGAAAACATTATTCTAAGCAAAAATAGACAATTATGGGAAAGAAAAATAGATCAACCCGATTTCTTAGCTACAAGACTTGGAATAGGAAATACTCCTTTAGAAATTGATATTAGATATCCTGAAACACATTTTTCAATGGATGAGGATAATTTAAAGGATGAATTGAATAGAATGGTTAATGTTTCAAAAGAACTTAAAGATGTTCCGATAAGTATATCTTTTGTTGAAAAAAACTATTCTGCAATAATTGGAAAAAGACACATAACAAACCATTTTATGAAGGAAATTCTATTACAATTTGTGAGTTTTCATAGTTATGAAGATTTAAAGTTAGTATTTTTATTAGATGAAGATTACGAAGAAGAATGGGAGTATGTAAAAACTATACC
The DNA here is from genome assembly GCA_964428195.1 of uncultured Muribaculaceae bacterium. Classification (GTDB taxonomy): domain Bacteria; phylum Bacillota_I; class Bacilli_A; order RF39; family UBA660; genus JAAYGD01. The sequence goes on from CAYRXC010000002.1 coordinate 43,256, forward strand.
TCATATTTGGTCTGACGACAAAACAATTAGATATTTTGCAGTTGATTATGAAGAAATGAAAGAACTATCTTCTTTAATGGAAAGTGACTTGCAAAATAGACTAACTTCTGAAGGTTCTTCATCAAGAGACTATAAATCTTTTTACCCATATTATGTAATAATAACAAATAATTACAAGGTAACAAAAAACATTAAAATATTATCAGATGTATTGAAACAAAAAACAAATTATGGTTATAGTGTCATTGTTATAAATGAAACACTATCTAATCTACCAAATGAGTGTACTACTTTTATTAGTATTGATAGCAATAAGGGAGGAGTTTTCGAAAGCGAATTAATTTCTACAAATCAGAAAGAATTCTTTCTAGACAAATCACCACTTGCAAATTTAAAGAGTAGCTTTTTTGTGGCAGCAAATACGCCAATAAAGCTTTCTAAAGAAATGTACTCACTACCTAAAGTTTTTACTTTTTTAGAAATGTTTGAAGTTGGAAAGGTTGAGCAATTAAACTCTTTATATAGATGGAAGACAAACAACTCAATTTTATCACTTCAAACTCCTATAGGAATCGATAGCCATGGAATGATTTCAAGGCTTGATGTTCATGAAAAAGCACATGGTCCGCATGGTCTTATTGCTGGTATGACTGGTTCTGGGAAAAGTGAATTGATAATTTCATACATAGTATCTCTTGCGGTTAACTATCACCCAGATGATGTATCGTTTGTTTTAATAGATTATAAAGGTGGATTTTTGGTTGGAGCTTTACAAAATAATGAAACTGGAATTAAACTTCCACACCTAGCAGGTTCTATAACAAACTTGGACACTATTGAAATGAAAAGATCTTTGCTATCTATTCAAAGTGAACTAAAAAGAAGACAAAGACTATTTAATGAAGTTAGAGAAGAATTGAACGAAAGTACAATGGACATATATAAATATCAAAAACTATATCACGAAGGGTTAATTAAGGAACCTATTCCTCACTTGTTAATTATATCTGATGAGTTTGCTGAGTTAAAAACTCAACAATCTGAGTTCATGGAGCAATTGATTAGCACGGCCCGTATTGGTAGAAGTTTAGGAGTTCACTTAATATTAGCTACACAAAAACCTTCGGGTGTCGTAAACGATCAAATTTGGAGTAATAGTAGATTTAAGATATGTTTAAAGGTTCAAGAAAAGTCTGATAGTATGGATGTAATTAAATCTCCAGATGCTGCAAGTTTAACTCATGTTGGAAGGTATTATTTACAAGTTGGATATAATGAATATTTCTCGATGGGACAGTCAGCGTGGACAGGGGCACAATACATTCCGTCTGATAAAATAATAAAAGAAGTCGACACTTCTGTTGATTTTGTAAATAACATTGGAATTATAGTAAAAGAAGTAGAAGAACAAAAGAAAAATCAAAAATCTTCTGAGGGAGAACAATTGACTTCAATTGTTAAATATTTGTCTGATTTAGCCAAAAAAGAGAATATTAAAATTAATCAATTGTGGTTAGATAGAATTCCCGAAAAAATATATGTTGATAAATTAGCTCAAAAATACAATTATAAAGCTGAAAAAGGAATAATTAATCCAATAATTGGAGAATACGATGATCCTTACAATCAAAGCCAAGGACTATTGACATTACCTATTACTGTTGATGGAAATACAATAATATATGGGTCAGCCGATAGCGGAAAAGAATTATTACTTAATAGTTTAATATTTTCAACGATAACGGAACACACCGTTGAAGAAGTAAATTTTTATATATTAGATTTTGGAACAGAATCACTTAGAATTTTTTCGGAAGCCCCACACGTAGGGGATGTATTATTTGAAGACAATAATGAAAAAATAATAAATTTATTTAAGACAATTAGAAAAGAAATTACAAATAGGAAGAAATTATTTGCTGATTATTATGGAGATTATCAATACTATATACAAAATAGTGGAAAACAAATACCTACCATAATAATAATAATTAATAATTTTGAAACTTTTTCGGAAATTTACACTGCATTTGAAGAAGAGATTCTTCAATTAACTAGAGAAGGATTAAAATATGGTATAACATTCATATTTACCGTAACAACTTCAAATGCAATAAGATATAAATTAGCAAAAAATTTCAGACAAAAATTATGCTTACAGCTTAATGACGATAATGATTATTCAAATATTTTTGACAGAGTTAAAGATAAACTCCCTTCAAAAATATATGGAAGAGGTTTGGTGGAATTATCTACATTGCATGAATTCCAAACGTCATTTGTAAAAGATGTTGAAAACATTAATGATTACATAATAAGCAAGTGCAAGGAGTTAAAAGCAAGTAGTAAAACATTTGCAAAGAAAGTAATGATATTGCCAGAAAGAGTTACAATGGCAATGATTGCATCAGAAATAAAGGGAATAGATTCACTTCCTTTTGGTATAGAAAAAGAAAGTTTGGATATTGCGAAATTTAATTTTGGTTCAAACACAGCAAATCTAATTGTTTCTCAAGATTATGCATCTTCTTCAAAATTTTTAAATTCGTTTATAGCTTCATTGCATTTGCAAAATAGTTTCGATGTAATAATACTAGATAATGACGAACTTATTAACAATAAGAATATCCAAGGATTTAATTATTATGGTTCTGATTCAAACAAATATTTTGATGAGATGAAGCCTATTATTGAACAACAATATGAAGAATATAAGACAAACAACTTTAGCAAAAAAGTGCTTGAAAAATATAAGACAAAACTAACAGTAGTTATAGGCTTGGAAAAATTTAAAACAAGATTGGAAGAAGCTAAACAAAAGGAACTTGATGCTTTCTTTAGTAAAACACAAGAAATGCAAAAACACGTGTATATATTTGTTGATAATGTTGACAAATTGAAGAAATTAGAATACGATAATTGGTATAGGAGTATGATAGTTAGTAACCAAGGAATTTGGTTAGGAAATGGAATTGCTGATCAATTTGCATTAAAACTTGTTAAGGTAGGAAAAGAACTATATCAAGAAATTGGAAATGATTTTGGATATTTAGTTATTAGAGGTGTGCCAACACTTGTAAAACTCATTGATGATGAAGAAGGATATGGTGATATTTTATGAACAAAGTTTATGTAATATTATATGTTCCAGTTATTGGAGAAAAATATGAGATATTTTTACCAATAAGCAAAAAAATTGGAATAATACGAAAACTATTGACCAAAGCAATTAATGAACTATCTGATGGGGCATTTCCTATTAAAGACTCTCTCCTATACGACAAAAAAGATGGCAGTAGATACGATTTAAACATCACGTTAAAGGAATCAAATATAAGAAATGGTTCTGAAATAATATTAATTTAGTAAGGAGGTGAAAAATATGAATATTATGTTAAACCCAGAAGTACTTAATGGAGAAGTAAACGAAATCAACACTTTAAAAAATGAAGCAACAGCATTGATTAATGATACTCTTAAAGCAATTAACGAATTGACTCAACAAGGTGGTGGACTAGCAAGCCCAGAAGGAGCAAAATTGGCAGGTACTTATGGCCAAAAAGCTACAAAAATGATGACAGATTTAGAAGAGTTTGTTAATGAATATGTAACAGCGTTAAATAATGCTGCAAATAATTTAATTAATGCAAGTTCTACAAATGCTGGAAATATTCAAGCTTAATTAACTAATTTATTTTTTAAAAAAGGAGGAAAATTCATGGGTGAATTATTAAATGTTAACATTGAAAGTATCAATGCTAAAAAAACATATATTGATACAAAAAATGGAGAATTATCTACAAAATTACAAGCTATTAATTCAAAGTTTGAAGGAATTCAAGGTATGAGTAGTAGAGATGTAATAAAAATAAGAGAAAAATATGCTGATGCAAAACAATCTCAAAAAGAATTGACTGAAGCTGTAACAGCAATTTCTGCTTATTTATCAAGCGTAGCTAGAAACTACGAAGAAGCTCAAACTCAAGTTAACTAGGTCTCTATTTATAGAGACTCTTTCTAATTGTTTGTCTTATTTTACAAATAATTAGAAATAGTTTTTATATAGAAGTGTATAATAATTAGCGATTATTGAAAGAGTGGTGTGAATGAAAAAGGGATTGTTGAAGGTAAATTTCGAGAGCGTTAAAAGTTATTCAGCCAATTTGAACTCTGTTTCAAACGAAGTAACTAACAGCTATAAGGCTCCATCGGGAATGCAAATTGTAACACAGGGGCTAGTGCCTACTTATTTTGATAAATTAAATCAATTTGTAGAAAAGCATGGTAATTATATTATGGAATTATCAAAAGCTATTGATGTATATCATGGTGAGTTAACTGCAATAGAAGGATATTCAACACAAGAGACAGCTCAAGAACCTGCCTCAGAAGAACCGGTAGTTGGAGGAGGATCTCCTCATGGCGGAAATCATAATCCGTCTTTTGAGCCAGAGCTTACGGAAATTGAAGTATCTCCTGGAATAGAAGTAAATTTAGATTTTGGTAGTCTTCCTATAAATGCATCTATGGATCAAATTATGGGAATAATTGCCGCTTATATAGCACAATTTGGACTAACTTTACCAGATTTGTTTTCAGGTAATTACGAGCACCTATTGTCTCAAATAATAGGATATTCACCTAATACACCAACATTGTTAGCAATACTTACTCAATTGAATGAATTATTAATGCAAGCATATTTAAAAGGAATGATGAATAATCCTGGTGCACCTCAAATGTTCCAACCAATCAAATCATTCTTGAGATATTTTGCTCAATTTTTAGATGTTGATTTAAACAAATTAATGATAGATCCTCAATATGCTTTGGCTATTAAAATGGCACTACAAGACCATAGAACATCTTTAATTAATCTAAATAATATAAATCAAGAGACTGCTCTTGAGGTTCAAAGCAAATTGAATGATATGATTTATGGTGATGGCAAAGGAAATTATAATAAGCATGGTGTAGATGATGTAACAATAAATATGTTAAAAGACTATCTGGCTTCTGTTGCTAAGAAAAATAATATTTCTTTAGAAAGCCTATTAGGAGAGGAAAAATATGCTAACATTGCCAAAACTGCTTTAGATGAATTTCTTAAATTTGCGTTACTAGGAAAAACAGAAGGACTAGCTTTTGCAGGAATACCGGAAGACGCAGAAAACTTAGGACCTGAAGAAGAAGAAAAAGTAGTTATCCCTGATAGTGAATTTAAAGAATCGGGATACAGTGTTCTTTCCGCTGATGCAAACACAGATCAAGTCAATAGTACCCTTGATGCATTGCTAGAAAAATACGGGTTAACTTTAGAAGAATTGTATTCTGGAGAACACAATGATGTTTTAAATCAAGTACTTAACAATGCTTCTCACACAACAACATTTATAGTAACTGCAAATCAACTTGATGATTTAAATCTTCAAGCTTATTTAAATGGATTAAATAATGGTGATTCTGTACCGAAACATTTTGTATCTGTTGAATCATACTTATCTTATTTGGCAAAAACAGAAGGAGTATCTGTTGAAGAGTTATTAACTGATCCAAAGTACTCTGCTTTAGTAAAAGACTCTTTATATCAATATAGAGAATCATTAATATCGTTGAACAATTTATCTGAAAAAGACTCTGTTTCGATTCAACAATCAATCAATCAATTCTTATTAAGTGATGATAAGAGCAATTATAATATAGATGGTGCTACTGATAAAATGCTTGAAGAATATTTAAGATCAGTTGCTGAAAAAAACAATATATCACTTGAAGATATGCTTACTCAAGAAAAATATGCTGATTTGACAAAAGAATCTCTTAAAGAGTTTATGAATTTTTCTTTGAATGGAGAAGAAAGTGATTTACCAGTTGCTAACATTGTTGAGCAAATAACTGAAATAGCTACCGAAAATAACACAACTCCGGAACAAATTTTAAATGGAGAAAATAATGAAGCATTAACTGAAGTAATTACATCAACTGAAAATCCTGCTGAAGTTGCTGAAGTTATAAACAATGTAGATGAAAATGCATTACAAAATTATGTAAATGAAATAGTTAATGAAGGTAAGCATCCAGAAGTAAATAACAATCCTGTTATTAAGGAAGTAATTAGGACAATAGTTGTAAATAAGGAATACATTAAAGGAAATACAAATGAAATAATAATTCCAGAAGTTGAAGAACCAAAACTAACTGAAGAACCAATTGTTATTGAAGAACTACCAAAAGAAGAATTAAAAGAAATCTTAACTAATGAAAATTATGCTCCTCAAATAAAAGAGGTTGTAAATAAAACTAATTCCTTTAACTGGGCTAGTTTATTCCCATTAGCAGGATTAGGTTTAATTCCTTTAATTGCAGTGGTTAGAAAAAAAAATAAAGAAAATCCTCAAAGAGAATCTTATGTATTCTCAGATGAAGAAACAAAACCTATTGTTGACTCAAATTTTAAGTATTTTGCTGAATCAAATATAGTTACAGAGGAATCATTATTGGATGGTTCAAATTCCGAACTATTATCCATATATTTAAGTCAATTAGAAAGTTTGAGCGCAGTCTTGAATGTTTTATCCATAATGAAAGATCAACATCTTCAAAAATATTTATTTGAATTGTATAATTTTAAATACGAGCATGTATGGAGCAGTAAATCATTAATTATAAAGATATTATTTAATGATTTAACTAATATTGCTTTTAAACAAGGCATAGAAATCAATACATTGTTATCTAATTCAAATTATGTTGTTTGGGTTAAAACATCGATTGTAGATATTATGAAGGCATATTCAAAATACGAAGGGGACATAAACTCTAGCGGAGGGTTTAAGCTATTTTTAAATAGTGTTTTGGGTAAATCAATATTAGTAAACGAAGCAAATTTAAATGTATTAAAAATGTTTTTCGAATTAAATGCTAAAAAAGCAAATCTTGATTTTGATTCATTTGTAAATCAATTATCAGAATATGATAATAAATTAATTATCTTTGCAATCATTAGATATGGAGAAGGAAGTAAACCTTACTCTTTTGGGTTTTTAGATTCTTTAAATGATGATTCTTCAAATTCTTCAGATGGAGGATTTATACCAAAAGAAACTGGAAAAGAAAGAATATTTGATGAATCTGGATATAATGCTTTATTATTTAATTCAAGTGAAGAACTAATCGAAAAAGCATTAGCTGCTATTGCAAAAAATTATAATACTAGTGTGAAAGATTTATACACAATAAGCAATGAAAACATTTTTACTTTATTATTAAATAAGTCAACCAACTTAATTTTAACTTTATATCTATTATTAAAATTAGATTCTGATAGACTTCAAAAATACTTACATGCATTATATACAAAATCTACTGAAAATAAGTTTTTATTGATTGTACTAAAATATTTAGAGTATTTAGCTAAATCCGAGAATACAACGCTTAATGCTTTGTTGACAAAAGGAGAATATGCTAAATTGATAATTGAATCATTAGCAGATTTCAAAAAATCAGTGACTAGCATTATTTCTTTAGCTAAAAAGGATGGAACAACTCTAAACGAAGAAATTAATGATTTGTTTTTTATGGAAGATACTAGTAAATATGAAATAGATAAAATATCTATTGAATTGATAAAAGGTATGTTGTCTAGTTTGGGTAAAGCAAAAAATATTGGATTAAATGCATTATTAGATATAAAAAATATTTCTTTATTAAAAGAGCTAATGGAAAAGATTGTAAATACTCTACTTTTTATAAAGGAAACAAATAATGAAAATTCTAATGAAGAAAAAAAATTAACACCATTAAACCTTAGAGCTATGGATGAAAAAAAATCTTCTGAAACAAAAAACAACGTAGATATAAGCAAATTAGTAGATGGAAGCAATTATGATTTATTAAATAAATACTTTGATGAAACAGATGATATATTTAAAATAATAGATGTCTTATTATCAATGGATGAAATCATTATGCAAAAGTATCTTAATGAGTTAAACAAAAAATCGACAAAAAATAAATTCTTGTTGTATATTTTAAAGTTGCTTCAAAATTATGCGTTAACTGAAGCTACAACAATAGAATATGTTTTATCAAATGCAGTATATGCATCAAAATTGAAAGTGTTAATTTCTGAGTTTTCAAAATCAATAAAGAATTTTGAAGCATTATCTAAGATAGATGCATCAGAATTGAGTAAAGAGATGAATACTTTGATGAACATAGATGATACTTCTTCTTATGGGATAGATAAAGTCACATTGAATTTAATAAAAGAGTTATTAACTAATTCTACAAAGACTGATAATCTTGATTTGAATTCATTGAGTGATCCAAAGAATGCCAACGTATTGAAAAAGTTAATGCAAAAGATTATTAATGATATTACAACATCTTTAACATTTAATACAAAAAAAGTTGATTTTTCAAAAAATAATTTTAATAAAGATGAAGTGGTGAATGCGCTTAGAGAGGCATTTGGAAATTCTAATTATTCAAATTCTCCATTGTTAAGTAAGATAAAAAGCTACTTTGAAATAATGATAAGTGAATCAGGAATTAGTTTTGAAGAATATATTTTTGGACAAGAGTTTTCGAATTTTATTAAGATTAACTTTGAAAATACAAATATTATGTCATTTATTTATGAATACATGGAATCAAATATAGATTATGATTTTGATGTTAACAAAAAAATTATTGACTTGGCAGTAAAAAACAATTTGAAGTATGATGAATTGAGGTCAAAAGGTGGATTAAGCTTTGTTGTACAAAGTATTTTAAAAGAAAATAATATTATTTATTCTTTAGAAACTTTGGTTACTTTTGAGAAAGATAATATTTCTGAAGCATTGTTAGAGTTAAATTCAATAAAAGAAAATACAAATATAAATAATTTGTTTGATTACATTGATAAAAACTTGAAAAAACCAAGTAGTTTACCTATAGAAGAATATATTAATGAAAACAAGAAAACAATACTATTGTTCTTGGTTAAGGTATTGTTAATGCTTCTAATTCTGTTACTATTGATGAATAAAGAAGAAAAAGAGGTGAAGTAAATGGAAAATTTAAGTTGTGATTTTGAAATAATTAATGATGCTTTAGTTTCATTAATCAATTCAGCAAATGCTGTAGTAGAGCAAGCAACAGTTTTAAAAGGTATTGTAGAATCAGTTGATTTGGGTTGGATTGACAAGATTGAAGGGTCTGCTGATTTATATAAAAATGAAACACTATTGATTATCAATGATTTGGCTGTAAATTTAGAATCTTCAAATACTCTGATTAAAAGTATTCAACAATCTATGGATTTGTATAAAGAAAATGAAGCTGCGGGTGTTACTAGTATTAACAACGTAAGTTTGTAAGGAGGATTTTTATGAACGGTGCCGAATATGATAAATATTTAAACGCAATTAAAGGAACTAACTTTTCTGCTTTAAAAACTTTGATTAGTAACATTGAACAAGTAGAAACAAATGTAGTAAATAATTTGAATAAAGAAATTGAATGGGAAGGTGATGTTCGAGAAGCATTAAGAGCTAAAATAGACTCTGTACTTCCTTCTTTTAGAAGTTTTAAGACTAATGAAACTGCTAATATAAACAACATTATTGATTTATCTACAGAATTGATGAACAAGATATTAGAATACAAAAAATTATTTTCTGAAATTACGAGTTTAAATAATGATTTGAATAGAGCAAAAGCAAATGCAGAAACTATCGAAGTTGAATTTTCCGGAAGAGGCGGAAAAATTGATGATTCTAGTGCAACTTCGAGCGAAAGATTTACAACAAAAAGGCAAAAAAGCAATGCGGAAATTAATAGGATTCAATCTCAAATTAATAGCAAAACAAAAATGATTGGTGACACAAAAATTGAAATAGAGTCATTAATTACTAAATTAAAAAGCGTAGAATTTGGAACATTATTTGTTAATAGTACTGTTGCATCTACGGCAAGTTCTTCTTCAGAAACAGTTATTGCAGATGTATCTTTAGATGGATATAAACTTGATGCAACTTTACTTACAAGTATACCAGCCAGCGAATATGATAATTATTTTAGAAATTCTTTAGAAAAACCTATTCAGAATAATATAAATTATTTATCTATGACTTTACATAATTTAAATGATCAAAGACATTTGGCTTCTATTGTTTTAACAAATATGCCTGGAACGACTGACCCAAATCAATTGGTTGCAATAGATATGGCAAGACTAGCGCATTCAAGATTAACTCAACAAATTGAGGATACAGAGAAGTCACTTGAGCAACATCAAAAATTACTTGATGATTATAAAGCGGCAAATAAATCAAAGTTTTGGGCATGGGAAAGCCATGGTGAAATTAAAAATCTTGCACTTGAAAGAGATGCAGCTACGAGCCCAGAGGAGAAAGCTGAATATAATAGGAAAATATCCGAAGCTGTCGAAAGATTTAATAGTGGAATTGATAGTTCAAATTTAATTCCAATAGGAGATGTAGCTTTACCTTTTATGGCAAGTTCCTTAGAAGGTCAAAACATTCTTGGACCAGAGGTTGGTTATTCTGAAGCAAGTAAAGAAACAGAAGTATTAAGTTTATTTACAGAAAGCTTATATAATTCTCCTAGATCAGATACTGAAATGATTCCTACATATAATGATAAACAAGAAATAACAGGATATACTATAATCGATCAAAGACTTGAGAGTATTGGTCAAGAATATAAATTAAACAAGACAGATACGGGATATGATTTAGTTATAGGTGGAAAAGAACCTTTACATTATGATTTACCTCAACTTGAAAATAGTAATAATTAATAATATAAAAGTTCTTATTATATATGAGAACTTTTTTTCTTGAAAAATGATATAAATTATGATAGTATTAACATAGGAGGATAGTGTGATATGACAAAAATAATGGATTATTTGGTTGATAATTATATTTATGTTGCAGCTATATCGGGTTTTTTAATTATCGTTCTTATTGGATTTTTAGTGAAAACTAATAAATCAAAGAAAACCAATAAATCTGCAAAAGAAAAATCAAAAGAATTAGAAATTGAAAACAAAAATGATGAAAATCAAAATGTACAAGAAAAAAATACAAGTAAAGATTTTGAAATTACACCTAATGGAGTTGATTCTGGATTTATAAAAAATGAAGAAGAAAATATAATTCCAGAAATAAATAGTGTTGTTGAAGAAGCAACAAATTCAATGGAGTCTGAAACAAAAACAAATGTAGATGTTTCTGTTGAAGAAATTAATATTATTCCTGAAATAGAAAATCTTTCTCAGGAAAAGTCAAATTCTGAGAATAATAATCAAGAAAATGATGTTAGCTTATACAACGAGTCCATAGTTGAACCATCAAATCAAAAATTTCAAGTAGTACTAGATGATGAGGTTAGTGAGCCAACAGTCAAGGAAGCTGAAAAATTCGATCTAGATGACACAATTTCTCTAAATAAAAGCTTGCTTGATGATACTGTTGATATTGTTGATTTTTCTGAACTTAATAAATTTGAACCAAATGATGAAGTACCAAATTCAATTAGTAATAACAACCAATAATAAAGTAAAAGAAACAAAAATTCGTTGACATTTTGTTTCTTTTTTAGTAAAATCATAGTCGGTACATTTAAATCCCATTTTAAGTTTTCCGAAGAAACTTGAATTAAAAATGAAAGGGAAAAAAATATGAATACATTCATGCAAAGAAAAGAAGATGTTAAAAGAGAGTGGTGGCTTGTTGATGCAAGTAATATTCCATTAGGAAGATTAGCATCTAAAGTTGCTGTTGTTTTGTCTGGAAAGAATAAAACAACATATACACCACATGTTGATTGTGGAGATTATGTAGTTATAATTAATGCTTCAAAAGTTGAATTGACTGGGAATAAACTGGATGATAAAAAATATTATAATCACAGTCAATATCCTGGAGGTTTGAGAGTAAGAACTGCTAGAACAATGAGAGATAATTATCCAATAGAGATGATTGAATTGGCAGTAAAAGGGATGCTTCCTCATGGAAGATTAGGAAGACAAATGGTCAAGAAATTATTTGTATATTCTGATGAAAACCATAAGAATCAAGCTCAAAAACCAAAAGAAATGAAAGTGAAATTAGGTGAGTAATATGGCTGATAAAAAAGTTTATCTAGGAACTGGTCATCGTAAGTCTTCAATAGCAAGAGTAAGAATGACTTCTGGAAAGGGAACCATTACTATTAATGGAGTTGAAATGAGCAAGTATTTGCCATTTCCAACTTTGATTTTAGACCTATGTCAACCTTTAGATGCTACTAATACTAGAGATAAGTTTGATATTGAAGTGAGTACCTATGGTGGTGGATTTTCAGGTCAAACTGGAGCAATTAGATTAGGAATAACAAGAGCATTATTAGAATATGATGCCAATACTGATCCAAATAGTGAGACTTCTTTCAGAAAAATTCTAAAGAGAGAGGGTTTCATTACAAGAGATTCTAGAAAGAAAGAACGTAAAAAATACGGACTAAAAAAAGCTAGAAGAGCACCACAATTTAGTAAACGTTAATAAAAAATCCATATATTGGATTTTTTTTATTTTAATTAGGCTAATTATTTGTGGTATAATATTTATCAATAGAAATAATTTTGTTATAAATAAATTTTTAGATTATTAATTTGTGTTTTTTGAGAAGAAAAAAGATTACAATTAACATAAGAAGGATTCGCATATTTTATTTAATGAGTAGTTTTAATGTAACTGATAACATAAAAGAAGGTAATACAATGAAAAAAATAGTTAATCAAGAAAAATATATTGTTAGAAAACTTAAGGAAGTAAAAAGAAAATTATATCAAGCATATTTGATTCCTTTTTTTGTAGATTTTGCATTTAGAATGGGCGCTGCTGTTTTAGGAGATAATGTAGGTGTTAGAAACGCTACTATAATAAGTATATCATTGCTTACTTTAACGAGAATAAAAGCTATTAAAGATTTAGTTGATGTTGTAAAAGGTCTTATAGAAACAGAAAAAATAGAAGATCCATCTATTACGTTTAAAAAAGTAATCATTAGAGATATAAAAAAATATAAGAAAATTATTTTGAATAAAAAAAACAAATCCAGAGATAGTTCCAGAAATAATATATTTTCAATAATTGTAGGTGCTGTGGCACCAATGACGTTTGATTATTTTTCTATGGGAATTGTTGCAAAATATGGAGCTGGAGCTGCAGGAATAACTCAAATAATCGATACATTATTACATTTAAGTTCTTTGTTAATTTTGTTTTCTAGTGTTAAAAAGATTAAGATTGAACTAAATACTTTCGATGAGAATTATTATGAAGATTATAAAACATTTATTCATAATAGTTTATCTAATAATAAGCCAAACATTATTTCTAAGATCATCGATAATATTAAAATTAGAAGCTTATTAAAAAAGGAGAATACATCATATTATAAAGAGAAAATCAGAAGATTTTTAGTCGATTCTAATAATTTAAAAAAAGTCATTAACGATTCAATAGAATCTCACGAGTGGGAACAATTTTACTTACAATTTCCAAATGAAAAAGATTATGCGGAAAGAAGCATAAGAAAATGTGATGATAAGTATATGATAATAACGAAAATAATAGAAAAAGATAGTTATAATAATAAATATGGTTATGCGGATTCCTCGAGAGATACCTATTCTTTTGAAATAGAAGAAGAGAAATATAATGAATTTAAGAAAATAAATGGAAAGAACCCGATTTATAAATTAACCACATATTCAATAAAAAATGGTAATAACACTATACTATTAGATGTATACAAAGACGATTATGAAGGTCTAAATATAGCAAGAGTAAAGTTTAAAGACACAAAAGAATCTTCTATATTTATCGAGCCTGAGTGGTTTGACAAAGAAATCACTTATGACCCTGATTATACTGGAAAGCATTTTAAATATCCAACTAAATAATGTGAAAATTATAAATAGTCGATTTAATTTTAACTCGCACTTCTCTAGTCACATAAGAAGAGTAATCAATTATTTGTTTTTTCTTTGTTTTCTCATTAATATAAGATTCAAAGTATCTATTAATAACTGGACTTGTAATAATTCATATCTTAAATATTACGGATTTTTTTAGAGAAAAAATCAATGTTTTATGGTATAATTTTATTGGTGATAATATGGCATTGAAAAAAGAATTTAAGACATTAGAACAACAAATAGAAATACTAAAAAGCAAAGGTTTAGTAATAGAAGACGAAGAAAAAGTAAAAAAAATATTGTTCAGAGAAAATTATTTTTTCATAAATGGGTATAGATATATTTTTTATAGGTCACAAAGCGATAGAGTATTTATAGAAGGAACAAATTTCTATGAATTATATGCTTTCTTCTTATTCGATAGAAATATTAGAAATATAATGTTTAAAAATATATTGATAGTAGAAAATAACATTAAATCTGTTATGAGTTATATTTTGTCAAAAAAATATGGAATTAAAGAAAAGGATTACCTAAAAGTATCGAATTTTACAAAAGATTATTCTAAATCAAGAAGAGTAAATGATGTTTTAGGAAAGATAAAAAGGCAAATAAAAATAAATAGTAAACAACATAGTGCAACACTCCATTATATAACCAATTATGGATATGTTCCTATGTGGATTATGGTAAAAGTATTATCTTTTGGAATAATTAGTGAATTATTTTCAATATTAAAAGATGAAGACAAAGAAGAAATTGCAAGTTATTATGGAGTTAATTCCGAAGAATTGGATATTTTCTTGTCTGTAACTGCCAATTATAGAAATTTATGTGCTCATGAGGATATTTTGTTTGATCATGTTACTCAAAGAGAAATCCCCGATTCTATTTATCATTCAAAATTAAATATTCCTAAGGTAAATAATAAATATGTTTACGGGAAAAATGATTTCTTTTCGGTAATAATAATAATGAAGCATATGCTTACTGATGAAGAATTCAGATTATTGCTATATGAGATAGGATATGAAGTTGATTTATTAGATGGAAGAGTATCGACAATACCTTTATCTAAAATATTACATAGATTAGGCTTTGTTGATAATTGGAGAGAAATAATATAGGAGGAAATTATGAAAAAGAATAATAGTATTTTAATAGGATTATTAATGTTTTTTGTAGGAAGTATTGGAATGTATTTGGTTATTACTTTTTTTCCTTTGAAAACAAAAACAATTAATGAAACAACAAATAAATATAAAATTGAAGATACAGCTGTTGAGGAAGCAATAGAGAAGGCATATGAAGCAGTAGTAGTAGTAGAATCGTTTAGCGATAACAGCAAGATAGGAACTGGAACTGGTTTTATTTATAAAAAAGAGGGAAAACTAGGATATATAATGACTAATAGTCACGTGTTAGGTAATGGAAATAAGGCAAAAGTAATATTGTCCAATGGACAAGAGGTAGATGCGAATATATTAGGTAAAGACGTATTATCAGATATTGCTGTTCTTTCTTTAGATATCAAACACGTTACTAAAACAGTAGAATTGGGGGACAGCGAAGCATCTAAATTAGGAAATACTGTAATTACGATTGGCGCACCAATGGGTAGCGATTATAGCGGAACAGTAACAAAAGGAATAATTTCTGGAAAAGATAGAATGCTATCTGTAAGCTTGAGTGGGTATGGATCAAGTGATTTTATTGTGAGAGTATTACAAACTGATGCAGCTATTAATCCCGGTAATAGTGGAGGCCCTTTGTTAAATGTTGCTGGTCAAGTAATTGGAATAACTTCATTGAAATTGGTTCAAAGTGAAGTTGAGGGAATGGGTTTTGCAATCCCAATAGAAGATGCAATGAGATATGTTGAGGATTTGGAAAATGGAAAAGCAATATCAAGACCATTTATTGGAATAGAAATGCTTGATGTAAATGAAGTATATGCATTATTCCTAGAAGGTATAATAGTAAATGAAGAAGTTGAAAAAGGTGTCGTAATTATTCGTGTTTCGGATAAATCCCCAGCTCAAATTGCAGGGCTTAAAAGAGGAGATATAATATTAAAAATTGGAAATAAAGAGATTAACAATAAAGCTGAATTGAGATATGAACTTTATAAATATAAAATTGGAGAAAAAATTAGTGTTTTTGTATTAAGGGATGATAAGATTAAAGAATATACACTAACATTATCTAGCAACAACAATCAATAATGATTGATGGAGGTATATTGTGTATGAAGATTTAAAAGTATTAAAGAGAGACAACAAAAAGGTCGATTTTAATGGCGAAAAAATAGCTGTTGCAATTAAAAAGGCCTTTGATAGCAGAGAAGAATTCATAGAGAAGTATACTGAAGACGATATTAATAAAGTTTTTCAATCGGTACTTGCAGACATATTTGATAGTTATTTTGAAAAACCGTATATTAAAGTTGAAGAAATACAAGATGTAATAGAAAAG
>CAYRXC010000003.1:0-55691 GCA_964428195.1 uncultured Muribaculaceae bacterium
TAAATTATAAAGTAAAAAGAGGTGTTTATGAGTATTTTAAAATTTAATAAAGATGTTATTTCTAAACTAAAAGGAGACGTAGTAGATTCAAAAAACGAATTAAGTTCTCTATATAAAGAAATAGGAACTAATTTAGACTTAATAAGAGAGAATTGGAAAGGCCAAAAATCCAATGTAATTCTTGCGGATATGGATCAAATTAAAAAAATAAATGACGGTATTGTTAAAAGATTAGAAGAGAATGTATCATTTGTTGAAAGTGCTATTAAAGTATACGAAGATGCAGAAAATACAGGAGTAGTATCTTCTTCAATGAAACAACAATTGGTTGATAAATTCCCCGGGTATTTTTCTTCTATTAATACTGATAACGTTTTTAAAACAACAGTAAACGGAAAAGAGTACTATGTTGTAAATACTGCAATGGATCCAATTGAATATGCAAAAATTGTTAAAGAAAGAGGGTTAACTCAAAATTATACAAATGATGGCGAATGTCTTATGATATCTACTTGGTATGCTAAACAAATGTCATTAGGTATATCTAGTACATTTAAAGATTATGAAGATCTTGCTGGTGGTGGTGGTGAAGAGTTTGCCAACAATATATGGTCGGAAGATTTAAATGTTGTTAAGGAAGGCATATTTAATGCAGTTTCAAGTGGTTATCCTTCTGTAATAAGAGTTAACCAAACAACTCCTGGCAAAGAAAGCTCAAGACACTATGTAACAGTTGTTGGTTTTACTACCGATATAACGGACTATACTCAAATAAATGAAAATAATATTTTGGTAATTGATAATGCACATGTTAGAAACCCTTGTACACTTGCTGAAAGTGGAAAATATGGTCCAAGAACTTTCTTAAAAGAAAATGGAAAATATGAAGTAAAAGTCCCTACAGCAGAATTTGAAGCCGTAATTGAACAGGCTAGAACAACAGCTTTTGCAAAAGCTAAAGAAGAAGAAAGAAAGAAAAGCAGTTGATTATAACTTTTTTTCAAATTATTAATATTATTAAAGGTATATTAAACTTAGTTAAATACTAAGTTTTTTTAATATATTTTTGGTATAATCAAGGTGGAAGTGAAATCATGAAAGAATTAATTGATAATTTAAAATTTGTATGGAAATATTCGAAAAAAGAAAAAAGATATATATTTATATATTTATTTTTAAATATATTTAGTATTGTCTTTAGTATATTTTTACCAATACTAAGTGCAAATATTGTAATTGAATTAACCCAAAATAATTATACTAGAATAATACTTGTAGCTTTTGCTATATTCATTGTAAATATTATTTATAATTTAACAATGTATGTAGCTAGGAGATGCTCATTAAGAGTATACAGAAATACAATGTCAGAATTAGAAATAGACTTAGGAAGAAATATAGTAGAACTTGAAAATAGTATTTTGGAAAAAAATGGTAGTGGAGTCTTCATTCAGAGAATGACAAGCGATACTAAAAAATTAGCAGGTGTGTTTAATTCTATTTTTGGGATAGCAGCAAAAATAATAAATTATATTGGAGTATTAATTGCAATATTAATAATTAATAAATACGTTTTTATTTATGTTTTATTAATGTTGATTATATTGTATTTATTAGAAAAGACTAGAACTAATAAATATGATCAAGATGATAAAATTTATAGGGTATCTTTAGAAAAAGTATCTGGATTTATAAGTGAGTTAATAAGAGGATCTAGAGATATAAAGATGTTAAATTGCCAAGAAGACTTTATAAATGAGTTGGGCAATAAAATAGATGATGCTAATTACAAAAATTTTAACATGGAAAAGACATATAGAACTTATGGTATGCTATTATGGCATATTAACGACTTGTCGTTATTCATATTAATTATTATTTTGGTTTTATTGATTCAAAATGGTTTAATTATTTCTACTATGGCTCTAGTATTGTATAACTATTCAAACAATATAGAGGGCGCTTCATATTTGATTGGTGATTTAATGAGTAATATAAAAAGTTTTAACTTATCTAGTGATAGAATTAGAAAAATAATATATAGTGATGAATTTAAAAAAGAAGTGTTTGGAAAGAAACATCTAAATAAAATTAAAGGTAATTTTGAATTCAAAAATGTATATTTTGGATACAATGAAAACATGGTGTTGAAAAATTTAAGTTTAGAGATAAAGAGTAATGATACTATTGCAATTGTTGGAAAAAGCGGATCAGGAAAGACCACTATATTTAACTTGTTATGCAAAATGTACGAAGTTAATTCGGGAATTATTACTATCGATGGAATTGATATTAAAGAACTAGATAGAGATTCAATAAGAGGAAATATTACAATAATTAGTCAGGACCCATATATATTTAATATGAGTATTAGAGATAATTTTAAATTAGTAAAAGCTGATGTAACAAACGAAGAAATAATAAAAGCCTGTAATCTAGCATGCTTAGATGATTTCATAGATACTCTTCCAGATAAATATGATTCAATAATCGGTGAGGGTGGTGTAAACTTGTCTGGAGGTCAAAAACAAAGACTTGCAATTGCGAGAGCACTAATTCAAAATACTGAAATAATATTATTTGATGAAGCTACAAGCGCTTTGGATAATGAAACTCAAGATAAAATACAAAAAGCTATCAATAATATGAAAAATAAATATACAATTCTTATTATTGCTCATAGACTTTCCACAATAGTTAATTCGGACAGAATATTGTTTTTAGAAGACGGAAAAATTGAAGCGGAGGGAACTCATAGAAAATTATTGAAATCTAGTATTAAATATAGAGACCTTTATGAAACTGAAATATCAAAAGATGAATTTGAATAGTAAGTATTAAAATTTATTCACTTTATAATACTTTATGATAGAATATATAATATCTTTGGGGGTTTTATGTTTAAGTTTATTGATACTAAAGAAGAAAGCATAGTTTTGAAAATAATCGAGTCTTCAAAAGCAATTTTAAAATTGTACAATGAATTAAAAGAATTAGAAGCAAATGATAGAAGGAAAAGTGAAGAATATAATAAGATTCTTTCTTATCTTGATATGGCTTTAGAATATGAAAAAGATTTGTATGATAGTTTAAATTTGAATGAAATTAAAGTATCAAGTATATATCAATTTCTAAAAGATAGAGGACTTAATTTCGTTTTGGGTAATATAGAAACTTTATTTGACAAAGATGAAGAAGATATGGTTAATAAAAGAATAATAAACCATATGATCGATAGCACTACATTTTTAAAAAAAGAAAAATTTTATCCTTTAATATATTCTTTTTTATTGGAAAACGAATTAATAAGTTACAATATTCTTTCAAATGATGAAGTAATAGTAAAAAAATATTTAGAAAAAGATGTAATTGGTGGTTTATTGTCTAACGTTCAAGCTGGTATTAATACAGCAAAAACGTCCACTTTAAAAAATGGATTAATTGATTTTAAATATGATTTAACGTATATGTATCCTTATTTAGAACAAAGTCAATTAGCTAACGATTTTTATACAAATGATAAGCAATTTATAGGAGGTCTTGAGACTCTAGTTGGTCTATATGGTATTAGCAAAGTATATTCGGAAAGTATCTTTAATAGTTATATTGATGAGAAATTGATTTCTCAAACTATGTGGTTGTCTTCTAAAGATAATGAACAATTGGTAAAAGATGATACATTGGTAGAGGCATCATTAAGAGGGTGTTTGATAAAGTCATTATTTAATTTGTATTCAAGTAAAAAATCTCGTATAGTAGAAAATCAATTTAGAGAAAAATTTGCTAGTAATCCAAATGATGAATTATCTTTTTCTATATATTACTTACTAAACATATTCAAGGATTCACTAGATAATCCAAATATAATTAGATTAAAAATAAGAGGTTAACCTCTTATTTTTCTATATAGTAAGTGTAGTATTCATCGAATGTTATCTTGTTATTTTGAATATATTTTGCAACCTCTATTCCTACGTATCTAAAATGTTCTGGTTCAAATGAATACCCTGTAATATTTTGTTTATCTTTAGGATATCTTAAAATAAAACCATATTTATATGAATTATCTAATAACCACTTATATTCATCTGTATTCTCAAATTCATCATATTCTTTTTTGTATAAATCAACATTTATTGATAAACCAAGTTGATGTTCAGAATGTCCTGGTCTAGCATAATTTTTGTCAGCTTCCTCTGTTCCTTTATCATTTTTTTCTTTGTTGTAAGTTTTTTCTAAAGAATTATAATCTCTATAAGAAGTACTAACAAGTATGTTATAATCAAGTTTCTTAGCATCATTATATAGTAATATATAAGCATCATAAGCTTCTTTTAACAATTTGTTTCCGCTATATGAATATTGTAATCCAACATTTACTAATTCTTTAGGAGAATACTTTTCATTCAATGCATAATATTTATTAACTAAAGTCAATATTCCTTTTGAAACATCGGCACTCTTTATATCATCAGAGTATTTTTTGTCTCCATTTACATTTACTATTTCAACTACATCTCTAGAATCTAAACTAGAATTTTCCTTATAGTATTTCAAGTATCTGTTTAGTTTTTCATACATAAAATACTTTGTTTTAAATAAAGCGGGAATATTCTCATCGTAATCGAGCACTATTATTTTCTCAATTTGATTCTTTTTAAAAGTGAGAATTGTTTTAATCTCATCTTTAGAATATCCAACTATATCAAGTTTATGTTGATAACTATTATTAAATGAAATAACTTTAACTAGAACAATTATGGCAATAAATAATGATATAGTACTAATGAAAATAATTTTTACTTTCTTTTTTATTTTTCTTTTTTTCATAAACTACCTCTATTATTATCAATATTATACTATTATTAATTTAATATTACAAACTTTCTTGAAACAATCGGTAGTTGATAGTATAATTAACATAGGAGGAATTATGAAAGTATTTAAATGTAAAGTTTGTGGGAATGTTGTTGAACTATTAGAAAATGGTGGAGGAGAACTATATTGTTGTGGAGAACCTATGGAAGAACAAGTTGCAAAGACAACTGATGAAGGAAACGAAAAACATCTTCCAGTTGTTACTGTTGAAGGTAAAAAAGTAACTGTTCATGTAGGAAGCATAGATCATCCAATGATAGAAACACATTATATAACAAAGATATTTGTTTGTTATAACAATAAGATAGTTAGAAAGAATTTAAATTTCTCGGATGCGCCTCATGCTGAATTTGTATTAGATGAAGAGTTTGAGACTTTAGATGTATATGAATATTGTAATATTCATGGTTTATGGAAAACGCAATATTCAAGATAGGAAGTGATTAAATGGACATATTATTGATTTGCATAAAGATATTTTTTGTAAGAATATTGGATGTTTCTTTAGGAACCGTTAGAACAATGCTCATAGTAAAAGAAAAAAGATTTGTAGCAGCTTTATTTGGTTTTATTGAGGCTTTAATTTGGTTTTTGATTGTAAAAGAAGCTATTACATTATCTAATTCAAGTATATACATTGCTATTGCATATGCTGGAGGATTTGCTGCAGGTACTTTTGTAGGGTCTTCAGTAGCTAAAAAATTTATTATTGGAAAAGTAATGGTACAAGTATTTACTAATAATACTGAAGACATATTGATTGGAGAGATAAGAAATCATGGATATGGATTAACTGTACTAGAATATAAAGGTATAAGTGGATCAAAAGACGGAAGAATTCTTAATATTACTATCGATAAATCTAAAGAAAAAAAATTAAGATCACTTATAAAAGAACATGACAAAAACGCATTTATAGTTGTAAATGAAACAAAATATGTTGAAAATGGATATTTTAAATAAATATCTTTTTTTTTAAAGGGGGAATATTTTAATAAACTCCTATAGATTAGTAGGAGTGATATAAATGCATAGGGTTAAACAAAAAGATTCTACAGATTGTGCTGTAGCTTCATTGATTTCAATTATTAAGTATTATAAAGGAAATATATCTTACGAGAAGTTGAGAAATTATATGAAGTGTGATAAGGATGGAGTAAGTGCATATGATTTGATTAACGCTGCTAAGATAGTAGGCTTTGATGCAAAAGGAATAAAATGTACATTTGATGATTTGCCGACCATTAAACTTCCTTGTATAGCACATGTTACAATAAAAAATGGTTACAATCATTATATAGTATTGGAAAAAGTAAATAAAATAGTAAGTGTTTATGATCCGTTTTTGGGAAATAAAAAATATAGTAAACAAGAGTTTGAGAATATTTGGAATAACGTGATTATTACTATGAATCCTATCAACTTAATTATAGAAAACGAAAAAAAGAAAAACAATTATTATGAGTTAATAAAAAAATATAAGAAATATATAATTATATTGGTTATTATGACACTCTCAACTATTATTTTATCTTTGATAGGAACTTATTATTTTAAGATATTGATTGACAACACTAATATTACTAAGAAAATTTTTATTATATTTTCTTTAATTTTGTCAATAAGGTTAATTATCGATTATATAAAAAACAATATTATTATTAGAATTGAAAGTTGTTTGGAAAGAGATTTGATGTTTAATTCAATTGACAGTTTATTATCACTCCAAGAGAATTATTTTGTTAATAAACAAAACGGAGATATTCTAAGTAGAATAAATAGTGTTGAAAATATTAAAGCTTTATTGTTTAAGATTCCATTTATCTCTATAATGTATTTGGTTATTATTATATTTTGTATGTTAATATTAGTAAACTTAAATATTACAATTTTTATATATTCATTAGTATTATTAATCATATATATTATCACTCATTTATTGTTTCACAAAAAAAACAAAGAATATATTAGCAGAATAAACGAAGAGAAAGGATTTAGTAATGGATTAATTTCCGAAATTATTGACGGAATCTCTTCTATAAGGAAATTTGATTTAAAAAAGAATATTATCACAAAATTCAATGATAACTACAATAAGTATATCAAATTAAAATTGAAATATGAAAGTCTTTTTAATACTGAAGATATATTAAAAAACTCTATATTGTTGATCTCTTTAAACTATTTGCTATTTGTTGGAACATCATATTTAAGTGTTGGAAATTTAATTCTATTTTATATGGTTTTAAGTATGATAGTTGATTCAATTAAAGGAGTTTTCGAGTTAGAACAAGATTTTAATAATGGATTGATTGCAATAAAAAGGTTTGGAGAAATATTAGGCATAGAAGATAATGGATATTATAGTAATAAAATAGAATCCATATGCTTTGATAATGTATATTTTGCATATAAGAATGGTAATAATATTTTAAATGGTATATCATTCAGCTTAACGACTGATGACAGGGTCTTATTTAAAGGAAATAGTGGATCGGGAAAGACGACAATATTTAATCTTATTCAAAGAAAGTATTTTGTAGATCAGGGGATTATTATATTAGGAAAAGAAAATATAAATAAATGGAGCGACAATAGTATTAAAGAACTTATTACATATGTTTCAATAAATGAAAAAATATTTAAGGGTAGCGTCGAATATAATATATGTTTTGGTAATATAAATAAAAGCAAATTAAAACGAGTTATGGATTTGTGTTTATTAAACATCAGTGAAGATTTGTTGTTAGAAGAGGATGGAAGCAATATAAGCTTGGGAGAAAAATCAAAGTTATTGTTATGTAGATCTTTATATAAAAAAAGTAATATACTGATAATTGATGAGCTCCTATCAAACATTGGTATAGATCAAGAAAATTATATTATTGATCAAATAATATCTGAATATAAAAATATAATATTAATATATTCATCTCACAGGAGTATTGACGAGAGTTTATTTAATAAGATAATTTTGTTAAAAGAAAAGGAGGGAAAATATGAGTTACTTAAATGATGCTGAATTAAAAGTTATTAGTGGTGGAATTAATTACGGAATTATAGCTTTGCTTGGAGGACTAATAGTTTTTATTATTGGATTTGTGGATGGCTTTACTAGGCCTTTAAAATGTAGATAATTGAAAGGGGGATATATGTATTTATTAGAAGATAATGAACTTAAAGAAATAAATGGTGGATCTTTGTCTGGAACATTCATAAGCGCTATTGTAAAAGGTGTAAGTTTGATATTTGAATTAGGACAAGCTTTTGGAAGTGCAGTTCAAAGAATAAGAACATGTAATTTATGTAAATAAAAAAAGAACAAGTTTTACTTGTTCTTTTAAAATAAACTGTCGACTTCTTTTATATCGTTCTTTACTATTTCAACATCTTGGAGTGCCTTGTCAAGATTGTATTTATATTCATCCATTCTTCCTTCTATATCATCATCTAATTCTATTAATTTTACAACCTCTTCCATAGTAGTAATTCCTTCTTCTACTTTAATCAAACCATCTTGAAGTAAAGTAGTAACATTTGAAGTATATACTAATTTTCTTAAATCTTCTTTTCTTACATTACTAGCAATTGCATCTCTAATTTCTTGATTTATTACTAGAACTTCATGTATTGCAACACGTCCTCTATATCCTTTAATACAATCTGGACAACCAACCGGAATATGAATTTCTTCAACATCTTTATTCAAAACTTTTTTTATCAATGTTTTTTCATACTCATTAGCGATTCTTTTTGTTTTACATTTATCACATAGTCTTCTAGCTAATTTTTGAGATACTACACCTTTAAGAGCACTCGCTAACAAATATCTTTCAACTTCCATATCTAATAGACGTTCAATTGTATTCAAAGAATTATTAGTATGTAGAGTAGATAATACTAAGTGTCCAGTAATTGATGCTCTTACTGCGATTCTTGCTGTTTCATTATCTCTTATTTCTCCTACCATTATTACATTTGGATCTTGACGCAATATTGAACGTAGTACATTAGCAAAGTTTAATCCTATATCACTGTTGACTTGAATTTGATTAATTCCTTCTATATCCATTTCTATTGGATCTTCAACAGTTACAATATTTCTATCTGCAGTATTCAATTTTTGTAAAATAGAGTAAACTGTTGTTGATTTTCCTGTTCCAGTAGCACCAGTAACTAGAATAATTCCATTTGGTACTTTAATAAGTTCATCAATTTTTTTGAAATTTGAGATACTAAAACCTAAATTATCTAATCCCTTTAAGCTCATAGAGTAGTCTAAGATACGAATTACAATTTTCTCGCCATTACTAGTAGGTACACAAGAAACACGTAGATCTAAGTCAAAGTCTTTTAGCTTTGATTTTATTGCACCATCTTGTGGCAAACGAACTTCAGTAATATTCATTCCTGAAATTATTTTTATACGAGTAATTAAGTTTCTTTTTAATGTGTTAGGTATAATAGCATAATCCTGTAATTGACCATCGATTCTTATTCTAGCTTTCATATGATCAAACAAAGGATCGAAATGAATGTCACTTGCTTTTTTTTGTGTGGCATCCAAAATTATTTCATTTACAATTTCAACAATTGGAAGTTTTTCAAAATCAAAATCTCTTAGCATCTTTCCCCTTTATATTACTCTTTTAAGTATTAAGTGTTTTTTTATGGTAAATATTATAAAAGTATTATATAATAGATTTTAGATAATAGCAAGAAAAGTGGTGAATAAAATGAAATTAATTTCAAATAAAAAGGGTTTCTTTGTTATCGAAACTATTGTAGTTATTGCAATAGTTGCAATTGTGGTTACTTATGTTTTTTCAAATTTTTCAAATTCTTATAGTAGATTTATTGCAAGTGAGTCATATGATAATATAAATACTACAAATGTAACATTATATATAAAGGAGTATTTAGAGAACTTAGAAATTGATTATTCTTTAGCACTAGGTACTAATAGTTATTTGGAAATTTCAAGTATTACAAAAGTACCCACTGAATATTATATTAAATTAAAAGAGCATTTAAATATTAAAAGAGCATATTTGTTTGATTTAGAGTTGTTCTTTTCTGATCCTTATAATCTTTCATATTTCGATACTAAATTTCAAAATTATTTAAAGACTCTTGCAAAAGTAGAAAGCAAATATGTTTTTGTTGTTGAATTAGACAATTTAAATTATGCATATATTTCTATTTATAATTATAGTTTAGAATTAGTTGGAGATGAAGAAAGAGAATATGTAACATATATAAAAATTAATGAAGAATATGTTGAACCTGGATATGATGCCTCTGATAAAGAAGGGAATAGATTAGATGTACTTATAAGTGGAACTGTCGATACTAGCACATCTGGAGTTTATTATTTGACATATACTTTACAAGATTTAATAATAAAAAGAAAAGTTGTTGTTTATGATAGCGTTTTTGATTATGACTATACTGGTGATTATCAGGTTTTTAGAGCACCTTTGTCTGGAAAATATTTATTCGAATTATGGGGTGCAAGCGGAGCAGGAGCAGATTCTGGTAGAGGAGGATATACTTCCGGTGAAGTATACTTGCTAGAAGGCCAAACATTTTATATTTATGTTGGTGGAAATGGTGGAACAGCAAATGGCTACAATGGTGGAGGGGCTGGTTATAGCGCAAATTCTTTTGGAGGAGGAGCTACCGATATAAGATTAATGTCTGGATTATATAACAATGCTTTGGGATTAAAAAATAGAATAATGGTTGCTGGAGCTGGTGGAGGTAATCAAACAGCTGCGGTTACTGAGGGAGATGCTGGTGGAACAGTAGGATTTACTGGGGTAGATCCTAACTATCCAGCTTATACATCAACTGGAGGTACTCAAACAGGTGGAGGGATTGTAACAAACTTTTCTTCTGCTTTCCCTGAAGGTACTAATGGAGGATTTGGATTTGGTGGCATTGGTGGAGGAGCATCTAATGGGGGATCTTTTGGAGGAGGCTCTGGATATTATGGTGGAGCTGGAGGAAGTAGACTGAGCAATGGAAGATGGGCAGGTGGAGGAGGATCTTCATTTGTTTCTGGAAGTTCAGGTGTAAATGCTATATGGATAGATGGAACTCATAGTGGAGAAGTATATCATTTTTCTGGATTCGTTTTCGATAATGCGGTTATTGTTTCAGGTCAAGATACTTTCTTAAGTCCTGCTGGGGCAAATGAAACAGGTCATTCTGGAAATGGCTATGCAAGAATTTCTTTACTAAAACCAAATGAAAACAATACTTTGAGTAAAGTAAGATATATATA
Organism: uncultured Muribaculaceae bacterium; assembly: GCA_964428195.1. GTDB lineage: Bacteria > Bacillota_I > Bacilli_A > RF39 > UBA660 > JAAYGD01. The sequence continues at coordinate 11,168 of CAYRXC010000003.1, forward strand.
TAATGAGGTAAGAGGAAATTCTGATGATAATTCTGCTCATTGGGTTGAATTACAAGCATATGATTCTAATGGTAATAATGTTTCGTTTGGAAGAACTACTATTTCAAAATCATATGAATTAGCACCAGTGAATTTGTCTTTATTGACCAATGGTAACACAAATACTTCAGAATATATTGAAGGTGGTGAAGGTGTTTCATTTATAATGTTGGATTTGGGTCAAGAATATGATTTAACGATGATTAAATTGTGGCACAAATATGAAAACAATAGGACATATATAGATAATGTAATAAGAGTTGCGGGAAATGATGAAAATTATAGAACTATACTAGATTATGATTATAAGGAATCATCATATGGAAAAATAATAAGACCAAAAAGTATAGATTAGGTGGTATATGAAAAAAATAAATAACAAAGGGTTTTCTTTAGTTGAACTATTAGTTGCTTTTACTACTATTACTGTTTTATCTTTTGCAATATTTAGAACTGTAATCAGTATTGAAAAAAGACAACAAACAAATATAGCGTATAATGATTATGTTGTTTTTCAAAGCACAATAAACAACATTATTCAAAAAGATTTTTTAAATAGAGTAATAGAAGCTGTCGAATATTGTGGCAGAAATTGTTATTTAATTAAGTATACTGATAAAGCAACAATAACTCTTTCAATTAATTCTGATGAAGGTACCTTCACATATGATACAACAAAGATTAAGTTGCCAAAAACATTTAAATTTTATAGAGATATTGAGCAAAAGGTTGAGACTTTTACTGATGTAGAAGAAGGCAATCACGATTCATTTATGATGTTTAGAATCCCAATAGAAAGTTCATTGATAAAAGAAAAATCAGACTTAATATTTATTTATCAATATGATAGTAGAATTAATCCAATAAGATCAACAATATAAATAGGAGATGGTTAGATGAATAATAAAGGAGTAATATTTTCTGGGTTTATGTATGTTTTACTAGTGTTTTTTTTGCTTTCACTTACAACTTTATTGATGGTATTAAATAATTCAAAAAAGGTAAGCAATAAATCGAGAGACGGTGCAGATAATTTGATAGATTCAGAATCCTCTGAATTTACTTTTGACTTTAAAGATATTTATAAAGTCTGTTTAAATAATGGAGACACAATAGAAGGGGTGACAGAATATGATGTTACTGCAGTAAATTCAAATGGAGATAATGTCCCCGTTTCTGTTAGCTCTGATTTCGCTTTGAATTTACCTGGGACATATACTTATACTTATACTGCAAAGGATAAAGGAAAAGAAAAGAGTGTAGAAAGAAAAGTGTATGTATTAAAGAATAATTACGAATATACAGGTAATTATGTGGAAATTAATCCTATGTGTGATGGTTATTATAGTATAGAATTATGGGGAGCTGATCATTCTAGAGGACAAGGAGGATATGCAAAAGGAACAATTAATCTATCTACAAAAGACAAATTATATCTTTATGTCGGTCAAAATTCAGCTGTTGCTAATACTACTGCATTTAATGGTGGAACTGGAACTTCTGGAGGATATCCAGGTGGAGGAGCAACTGATATAAGACTTTTGGCAGGAAATTGGAACAATTTAGAATCTTTAAAATCAAGAATACTTGTTGCGGGAGGTGCTGGTGCAGGAAATATTGAATTCTCTCATGGTGGAGGTTTAGTTGGACAAAAAAGTGGAGTAGCTACAGCAGGTAGACAAACTACTCCTGGAACTACTCAAGGAAGTTACCCAACAGCTTCATTTGGATATGGAGGCGGTGGCTGCGGAGGCGGTGGTGGCTACTATGGTGGAGGAGGTGCAACATGTGCTTCTGGAGGAGCAGGAGGATCAGGTTTCATATCAGGTGGAACAGGTTCAAATGCAATAACCAATGATACGATTATAACTCACACTAACAATACTCTTCATTTTTCTGGCAAATATTTCCTTGATACTACAAGTAAAACAGATACGATTAAACCGACAACCACTTCGGGATCAGCAACTATTACTTTTTTAGGTAAAGAATTTCCAAAAACTAATACAAATCTAAACAATGTAAGATATATAAAGGATTGTATTAATGGAAGCAATCTAAGTGCAACCACAAATGAGTGGATTGAAATACAAGCTATAAAAGATGGTATTAATATTGCACATGGCAAAAATCCTATAGGAACTTCTGCTGAAAACCCCGCAAGACCTTACTCTCTAATTACAGACGGAATTGTAGACGATATAAATTCTTATGGCTCATCTAATTTAGGCGGAATGCAATGCATAACAATTGATTTAGGAAAAACATATGACTTGGACGAAATAGGAGTATGGCATCTATATGATCCGATAAGGACTTATGTTGATACTTTTACAGCAGTATCAATAGATAATAATACATGGACAACAATACTAAGTAATTTGGGTGGAGAAACTCCAAATGGAAGCAGAATAAGTGCTTGGGATTGATTGACTTAATTAAAAATAAATAGTATACTTTTATTGTATGCGTTGATTAAGAGGAGTAATATATTTTGGATTTAGAGATTTAGTGGTTGGTGAAAACTAAACAAAAAAAATATATGAATGTTGCTTATGAGCATAATCGGTAATCTACGTTAAAGATTTAAGAACATAGTAATCTATGTAAGGTGGTACCACGCAAAGCGTCCTTAAGTTATAAGGATGCTTTTTTCTTGGAGGGAAGATGAAAAAAGAACTAAGTGAATTTAAAAAATTTGTAAGTAATTATAATTTAAAAGACGCTTCTATAAGATTTAAATATGATCATTCTATTAGGGTAATGAGAATAGCTAATTCTATAGCAAAAAAATTAAAATTAGACAATAAAGAAGTATATATGATAACTTTAGCAGGCTTACTACATGATATAGGTAGATTTGATCAAATAAAAGAATATAATACATTCAATGATTTAAAAAGCTTTGATCATGGGGATTATGCTTATGATTTAATAGTTAGAAATAAGATATTAAGAAACTATGTTGAAGAGGACGCTTATGATAGTGCTATTTTGGAAGCAATAAAAAATCATAATAAATTTAAAATAGGTGAGTGTAATGAAAAAGAATTATTTTTTTCAAAAATAATTAGAGATGCCGACAAAATAGACATATTATTAAATGGAGGCGCTAAAAAATTCAGTGAATATGAAACAAATGATTTAACAATTACAGATTCAGTATATAATAATATTATGAATGAAGAACCTGTTGACTATATTAATACAAAAAATAAATTAGATAGATTGCTTCTTGGTATAGCAATGATATATGATTTTAATTTTAAGTGTAGCTTTGATTTTGTAAAAGGAAAAGGTGTTGTGGAGAGTATAATTTCATTTATTAAATCAAAGAATACTAACAAAGAAACATTAGAGAAGCTAATATTAGTAGAGCAAAAGATTAATAATTATATAAGGAGGATGGCTGAGAATGGAAAAGAAATACAATCATAAATTTGTAGAGGAAAATAAGTATAAGGATTGGGTAAATAATGGTTATTTCTATAGTGGAAATTTAAATAAACCACCTTTTAGCATTGTTATTCCTCCTCCAAATGTAACAGGAAAATTGCATTTAGGGCATGCATGGGATACCTCATTACAAGACATAATAGCAAGATATAAAAGATTAAAAGGTTATGATGTATTATGGCTTCCGGGTATGGATCATGCTGGAGTTGCTACTCAAGCTAAAGTAGATGAAAGGTTAAGGACTAATGGAATAAATCCAAGAAAACTTAATAGAGAAGAATGGTTAGAATATGCTTGGGGATATAAAGATGAATATGCTCAAATAATAAGAAGTCAATGGGAAAAGCTTGGCTTGAGTTTAGATTATAATAAAGAAAGATTTACATTAGATGAAGGCATGAGTAAGGCAGTTAATAAAGTATTTATTGATTTATACAATAAAGGTTATATATATAAAGGAATAAAACCAATTAATTGGGATCCTGTTGCAAAAACAGCACTTTCTAACATAGAAGTAATATATAAAAAAGAAAAAGGAAAAATGTATTATTTCAAATATATGTTTCCTGATTCAAATGAATATATTGAAGTTGCAACTACTAGACCAGAAACAATGGCTAGTGATAAAGCGGTAGTAGTAAATCCAAAAGATTCCAGGTACTTAAATTATGTAGGAATGAATGTAATATCTCCTCTTAGAAAAGAATTGATTCCAATAATAACAGACGATTATATAGATATTGAGTTTGGAACAGGTGCAATGAAATGTAGTGCACATGCCATAGATGATTTTGACATACTTAAAAAGCATAATCTTGAAGTTGTTGAATCTATTGATTTTGATGGTAATTTGAACGATTATGCATTAGAGTTTTCAGGACTTAATAGAAAAGATGCTAGAGAAAAAATAGTTGAAAAGTTGGATAAAGAGGGATTAATTACTAAAACTGAAGAATATAATCATGAAGTAGGATATTCAGAAAGAACTGATGCTGTAGTTGAAATAATGATTATGCCTCAGTGGTTTGTAAAGATGGATAAATTAGCAAATAATTTATTATCTATTCAAAAGGATAAGGAAAGAAAATCAAAATTTATTACTCCTAGGTTTGAGAAGATTCTTGTAAACTGGATGGCTTCTATACAAGATTGGTGCATATCAAGACAAGTATGGTGGGGTCATAGGATTCCTGCATGGTATAAGGAAGATCAAATCAAAGTATGCAACGAATCACCTGGAGAAGATTGGACTCAAGATAATGATGTATTAGATACATGGTTTTCTTCTGCTCTTTGGCCATTTGCAACTTTAGGGTTTCCCGAAGAAACAGACGATTTAAAAAGATATTTCCCACTAGATATAATGGTAACGGGATATGATATTATTTTCTTTTGGGTTTCAAGAATGATGTTTCAATCGATTGAATTTATGAACAAAGCGCCATTTAAAGAAGTGTTGATTCACGGACTAGTAAGAGATAAAAACGGCAAAAAGATGTCAAAATCATTAGGAAATGGAATAGATCCTATGGAAGTAATTGAAGAATATGGAGCTGATTCATTAAGATATTTTTTAACTACTAATACTGCCCAAGGAATGGACTTAAGATATGATGAGGATAAAGTTAAATCTTCTTGGAATTTTATTAATAAAGTATGGAATGCATCTAGATTTGTGGAAATGAATTTAGATAAGGAAAAAGATCTGGGTTTAATTGATAAATGGATATTAACTAAGCTTAATATGACAATCAAATCTGTTACTAAAAATATGGAAAAATATGATTTTCAAAATGTGGGTTCGGAATTATATGAATTTATATGGAATGATTTTTGTGATTGGTATATAGAATTTTCGAAAATTGAATTAAATTCAAAAACATTAAAACACGTATTATTATCTATATTAAAGATGTTAAATCCATTTATGCCATTTGTTACTGAAGAAATATACGATAATTTTGAAAATGATTCTATAATGAATCAAGAATATCCTATTTATAATAAAAATGAAATATATGAAGAAGAATATAACAGTATTGAATCTTTAAAGGAATTTATTACTAAAGTAAGAAATATTAAAGCAGAGAACAATATTACTAAGAGTTCAAAAATTGATTATATGATTGATAACAATAAAGTATCTAATTTAATAATTAAAATATTAAAATTAGAAGATTATGAACGATATAATAATCAAGATTTAAATAAGATCTCGATTGTTTCTGATAACAAGGATATTACAATTAATTTTTATACAGAGAAAGTAATTATAGACTTTTCAAAAGAAAAAGAAGAATTAAGAAATAATATAGAAAGAAGAAAGAAACTTCTCTCTAATCAAGGTTATGTAAACAAAGCTCCTAAACAAATAGTTGAAGAAGAAATTAGAAAACTAAAAGAAGAAGAAGAAAAATTAAATAACTTGGAGGGAAGATGAATTATTCTCTGGAGACATTACTAAAACATTATGATCCAAAGGAAAACTATGAATTTGACTATAATAAGAAGATAAATGAAAAAATATATAATCCATTATTAGATCAAATAGATATTAAAGATATTTTAGATTATTTGGATTCAAATAAATATATTGATGAGTTAATAAAAGAAATAAAAAGTGTAAACAAAGAAATACTATACAAAAGTTTTACACACGGATATTTTCACAACGAAAGAGTGATTACTATTGGATTCATAATTGCAAAGTTAAGAAATATTGATTCAAATATGATGAAAATACTAATGGATGCTTGTAAATATCACGATATAGGAAGAGTAAATGATGCTTGGGATGAGTCTCATGGGGAGGCAAGCGCAGAATTAATAGATAAAGTTGTTCAAAATGATTCCTTTTATGATAATGATGAGAACTTAAAAGTATTAAAAAGTATTATCGAATATCATTCAAAAAACGACAATTTAATTGATTTAATATTGGATAAGTACAATGTAAAAGATAGGGAAAGAACAAAAGAAATCATGAAAATATTAAAAGATGCCGATGGACTTGATAGAGTAAGGTTATCTATGAGAGATGATTATTCTGAATTAGATCCAAGTTATTTAAGAACAAAAGAATCGAAGAGTTTAATCAAATTTTCCCATCAATTAAATGAATTGTATTTAAAAAGTTTAGAAAAAATAATTGGAATAGAACAAATCAAATTATTAAATAATCCTAAACTATATCAAAAATTTTTAACAAATGGTATATAATAAATAAAGGGAGTGATAATATGTATTCTTATATAAAAGGATTATTAGTTGATATTAAAGCTACATATGTAGTAATAGAAAATAATGGAATTGGATATAAGATATTTGTATCAAATCCTTATTCATTTAAATTGGATGAAGATTATAAATTATATATTCATACCCAAATTAGAGAAGATGAACATTCATTATATGGTTTTAAAGAAGTTGAAGAAATTGATTTATTTTTGAAATTGATTGAAGTAAAAGGGGTAGGACCTAAGATGGCTTTGCCAATGCTTGCTACAGGTTCTCCAGCAGGAATAATAGACGCTATAAATAGAGAAAACATATTATATTTAAAAAAGTTTCCTAAAATAGGAGATAAAGTAGCCAAACAAATAATATTGGATCTAAAAGGAAAACTTAATGTTGAAAATATTAAAGTAGATTCACCTGATGAATTAGATGAAGCTCTAAGAGGATTAGGATATAAGACTCAAGATATAATGAGAGTTGTTCCTAAGATAGATAAAGATTTAACTATTGAAGAAAAAATAAAGATGGCATTAAAATTATTGCTTAAATAGGAGGTAAAATGGAAGAAAGAGTTATTACTAATAAAAAAATTGAAGAAGATCAATTTGAATCTTCCATAAGACCGGATAGCTTAGATGAATATATAGGTCAAACTGAAGTAAAAGAAAACATGAAGGTATTTATTGAAGCTTCAAAGATGAGAGATGAATCTTTAGATCATGTTCTTCTGTACGGTCCTCCAGGATTAGGCAAAACTACTTTAGCATATATTATTGCACATGAATTAGGAAGAAACATTAAAACTGCTAGCGGACCATCTATTGAAAAAAGTGGAGATTTAGCAGCTATTTTATCTACTTTAGAACCTGGTGATGTTTTATTTATAGATGAAATACATAGAATGCCAAGGTATATCGAAGAAATATTATATCCTGCAATGGAAGATTTCTCTTTGGACATAATTGTGGGTACTGATGGAAATAGTAGAAATATTAAAATAGATTTGCCACCATTTACTTTGGTTGGAGCTACAACCAGAGCTGGAGACTTGACTAGTCCTTTAAGAGATAGATTTGGGATAGTATCAAAATTAGATTATTATTCTGAAGAAGAATTATTTCAAATTATTAAAAGAACCAGTAGAGTATTGGAAATAAGTATTGAGGATGATGCTGCAAAAGAATTAGCGAAAAGAAGTAGAGGAACTCCAAGAGTTGCCAATAGATTATTTAAAAGAGTAAGAGATTTTGCGTTGGTTATGGGAAATGGAAGTATTGATAAGAAAATTACTAAACTAGCATTAGACAGATTAAAAGTAGATGCATTAGGTTTAGACAGTACAGATAATCAATTATTAGAAGCTATAATTAATAAGTTTAATGGTGGTCCAGTGGGCATAGATTCTTTAGCATCTTCAATAGCTGAAGAAGTATCTACGATAGAAGATGTTTATGAACCATATTTAATTAAATTGGGATTTATGAAAAGAACTAATAGGGGAAGAATAGTAACAGAAAAAGCTTATGAACATTTAAATATTAAACCTGATAATAAATTATTTTAGGGAGGGAAATCATGGCAAATATTGATAGAGAATATTATAAATTAGTAAAAAAAATTATAGAAGAAGGATATTTGGTAAAAAATAGAACAGGAGTAGATTCTATTAAGATACCTGATTGGAATGTAAAATTTGATTTGAGTAAAGAGTTTCCTCTATTATCATTAAAACAAACATTTTTAAGACAAGCCGTATTAGAGATGCTTTGGATTTATCAAGCACAGTCTAATCAAGTTAAATGGTTACAAGATAGAAATGTGCATATTTGGGATGAATGGGAAATAGATAAAGAGGGTTTTTGGACTGCTGTTCAAAATGTACCAAGAGAAGACGGAACATTAGAAAAAAAAGAAGTGAGAAAAAATTTTGGAATAGATATGGCAGGTACTATTGGAAAAGCTTATGGATATCAAGTAAATAAACATCAACTTACACAAAAACTGATTAATACTTTAAAAAATAATAAAACAGACAGGGCAATGGTTATGAGTTTGTGGCAAGAAGAAGATATACCAAACGGAGTGTTAAGACCTTGTGTATGGTCTTCTATGTGGGATGTGACTGATGGAAAACTAAATTCTATCGTTAATCAAAGATCGTGTGATGTTCCTTTAGGATTACCATTCAATATATCTCAATATGCAGTATTGCAACATATGTTAGCACAAGTATCTGACTTAGACGTTGGTACAATGGTATTTAATATTAAAGATGCACACATTTATGTAAATCAAATTGAAGCTATGAAAGAAGTCATAAGAAGATTTGAAAATTCAGATGATTATGAAGCTTCAAAATTGTGGTTAAATCCAGAAATAAAAGATTTTTTCCAATTCGATAATTCAAAAGAATGCAAGGATGTAAAGGTATTGAATTATAAGCATCATGGCAAAATAGAAATACCTATTTCTGTATGATATCTATAATTGCGGTAATTGGCAAAAATAATGAATTGGGAAAAGATAATAATTTAATATGGTATATACCTAAAGATCTAAAATATTTTAAAGAAGTAACATCAAACCATACTATAATAATGGGTAGAAAAACATTTGATTCTATTGGAATATTGCCTAATAGAAAACATATAGTATTGACTAATAGAAAAGAGATAGATGGAGTAGAAGTATCTAGCAGTGTTGAAGAATTGATTTCAAAATACAATGACAATGACGAAGAGGTATTTGTTATTGGGGGAGAATCTGTATATAGACAGTTTATAGATTATGCTAAATTAATGCACCTAACAGAGGTTGATTTAGAGTGCCTAGATGCAGATACTTATTTTCCAGCATTTAATAAAGATGAATGGGATTCAATAGAAGTAAACAATCATATGCAAGAAGACATACCGTATAAAACATTAGTATATAGAAGGAAAAAATGAAACTAGAAGATTTTAATTATGAATTAGATGAAAAATATATTGCACAGACTCCATTGAAAGAAAGAGATCAATCAAAATTATTGGTTCTAAACAAAAAGAATGGAGAAGTAGAGCATAAAAGATTTATTGATATCGTCGATTATTTAAATAAAGACGATATTTTAGTTATGAATGATACTAAAGTAATACCAGCAAGATTAATTGGAGAAAAAAAAGATACAAAAGCTATAATAGAATTATTATTATTAAAAAATAATCAAGATAATTACTGGGAATGTTTAGTTAAACCAGCCAAAAGAATAAAAGAAGGAACAATAGTAATTTTTTCTGATTTGCTTATAGCAAGATGTACAGAAGTAAAAGATGAAGGTGTTAGAGTTTTTGAATTTGATTATAAAGGTATTTTTTATGAAATATTAGACAAATTAGGTGAAATGCCTCTTCCCCCATATATTCATCAAAAATTAAAAGAAAAAGATAGATATCAGACTGTATATGCACAAAACATTGGTAGTTCAGCTGCTCCAACTGCGGGGCTTCATTTTACTGAGGAATTATTAAAAAAAATTAATGACAAAGGAATTACAATTTGTTTTATTACTTTACATGTGGGATTAGGAACATTTAGACCTGTATCTGTAGAAAACATTCTTGAACATAAGATGCATAGTGAATATTATTCTATTTCTAAAGAAACAGCAGATATATTGAATAACAAAAAAGGTAGAATAATAAGTGTCGGCACAACTACTACTAGGACTTTAGAAACAATTAAGAATAATTATGGTATGTTTAAAGAATGTTCTGGTTTTACTGATATATTTATTTATCCTGGTTATGAGTTTAAAGCAATAGATGCTTTAATTACTAATTTTCATTTGCCAAAGTCTACTTTATTGATGCTTGTTAGTGCATTTTCAAGCAAAGAACACATACTAAATGCATACGAAGAAGCCAAAAAAAACAATTATAGATTTTTTTCTTTTGGAGATGCAATGCTTATAAAATAGTGTATAATAATATTAGAGGGTAATATGAAAATAAAATATACATTATTAAAAGAAGATAATCAAGCTAGGTATGGAAAAATAGAAACAAAATATGGTTCATATGAAACTCCAATGTTCATGCCAGTAGGGACAGGAGGAGCAGTTAAAATGCTTTCTAAAGAGGAATTGAGAAATGCTGGATCAGCTATAATATTGGCAAATACCTATCATTTATGGTTAAGACCGGGTGAAGATGTTGTTTCAAATGCAGGAGGACTTCACGGTTTTACTAAATATGATGGACCTATGTTGACAGATTCTGGAGGGTTTCAAGTTTTTTCTTTAGCAAAACAAAAAGATATTTCAGAAGAAGGAGTAGTATTTAAAAGCCATATTGATGGTAAAGAATTATTTCTTACTCCTGAAAAATCTATTGAAATTCAAAATAAATTGGGTGCAGATATAATAATGAGCTTTGATGAATGTCCTCCATTTCCATCAACTTATGAATATATGAAAGATAGTGTTGAAAGAACTATTAGATGGGCTAAAAGAGGAAAAGAAGCTAACAATAGAGAAGATCAATCTTTGTTTGGAATTGTTCAAGGAGGAGAATTCGAAGATTTAAGAAAAGATAGTGCATTAAAAACTATAGAGATTGGTTTTGATGGTTATTCTATAGGTGGAACTAGTGTTGGAGAAGACAAAAAAACAATGTATAATATGATTGAGTATAGTACAAACTATTTGCCTAAAGATAAAGTAAGATATTTGATGGGAGTTGGAGAACCTATAGACATATTAGAAGGAGTTGCAAGAGGAGTAGATATATTTGATTGTGTTCTTCCAACAAGGATTGCAAGACACGGAAATGCATTTACTAGAAAAGGGAAAATTAATTTAAAGAATTTAAAATATAAATACGATTTAACTAAATTGGATGAAGATTGTGATTGTTATACTTGTAATAATTATTCTAAATCTTATATAAGACATTTGATAATATCTAAAGAAACATTAGGAGGAAGGCTTTTATCGATTCATAATATCAGATTTTTAATTAAACTCACCGAAGATATTAGAAAACATATTAAAGATGGTAATTATATGACTTTTATGAATGATTTTATTGATGAATATGGAGGTAATAATGAATAAGTGTTCTAATTGTAACCAAGAAATAGTTGATAATAAAACGTTTTGTCCAAATTGCGGAAAGAAGTTAAAAGATGATAAATATTCTAATATCAATCCAGGTAAAACTTTTGCTATAGTAATAATAGTAATGCTCTTATTAGGAGTTGGTACTATGTATTTAATTGCTAATGTCGGTTTAGATTCTCAATTAAAAAAAATAATAGACGATGATACTTCTATTAATAGTGAATTTAATGGAAGCTACTTAATTAAAGATGTAATAACTTCTGATCAAAGTATAGAAGAAATAAAAGAAGATATAATTGGATTTGAAATCGAATTAAATGATAGTAAATTTAAAGTAGGATTATTTCAAATATTATGGGCAACAATTGAAAATCCAACTATTACAGATATAGATGATATGGAAACACACAAAGAAAAACTTAATATTACTACCGATGATTATAAGGGAATTAGAATAGAAGGAATAAATTCTGAGAAAGAAGGAACTCTTAAAGATATTTTTGAATTAATAAAAATAGATGATGTAGTATTTTTACATTACAACAATTCTTATTTTCAATTAGAATTATCTGATTATGGATTTGATTCAACAGATACATTTTATAAAATTCAATTAGTAGATAAGAAATATAATAAAGCTATAAATAATGAAATAGATAAATTAAACAAGCATATTAAAGATAATGTCGAAAAACAAACCAATGAGATATATATTGAAAGCTATGAAGAATATAAAGATGGGGATGTAACTCATTTAGTTGTAAAAGAAAGTGATGCTTATATTAATTCGGGAATATATACTAACATAATAAGTTTATCCTTTAATGATGAAACTGGAATCAAATATGATTTGAATTCATATTTGGAACATAAAGGATTAAGTTTCGAAGAAATTACGTCGAAATATGATCAATTAAAAGAAATAAAATATCAATCGAGTGTTGATGAAGTAATAGAAAAATATAGTATAAAACCCACTTCAACATTTTATGTAATAGACAATAAAATATATATTCTATGTGGAACCAATCAGTGGGGAATGATATTTTTAGATATAGAATTATAAGAAAAAAACTTATAATTTTTTTGAGGTGAATATGTACTTTGAGATTATAGAGCTTTTCAAGTCGTTAGAAAATAAAGATAATAAGAAAATAATGCAAAGATTTTTTAAAACAGGAAAAGGAGAATATGGAGAAGGGGATATATTTCTCGGGATAAAAGTTCCTGTATTAAGAAAAATATCAAAAGATTATTATGATAAACTTAGTTTAAAAGAAGTGGAAAGATTGTTACATAATAAATATCATGAAATAAGATTAACAGCACTATTTATAATGATTTTGAAATATAAAGAAGAACCTAATAAGATTTATGATATGTATTTAAGAAACACAAAATATATTAATAATTGGGATTTAGTCGATTTAAGTGCTTCTTATATAATAGGTAGGCATATATTTGAAAATAATATTTCTAAAAACATAATATATGAATTATCTGATAAAGAACTATGGGATCAAAGAATTGCAATATTATCAACTCATTATTTTATAAAAAAAAATGAATTTGAAGATACTATTAATCTCTCAAAAAAATATCTTAATACTAAACATGATTTAATAAAAAAAGCTGTAGGATGGATGCTAAGAGAAATAGGCAAAAGAGATGAATTAGTATTACTTAAATTTTTAAATGAAAACATAAAAGATATTCCGGGAATAACATTCAGTTATGCAACAGAAAGAATATCAAAAGAAGAAAAAAATAAACTAAATATAAAAAGAAAATAATCATAATAATTATATTAGCACTCAATATTGACAAGTGCTAATTTTTTGTTATAATTATTAATGGGTGATTATTATGAATGAATATCAAGAAAATTTAGAGAATGTTTTAGAGAAGTATGGAAGAGATATTGTTCAAAGTGTTAAAGATGGAAAAATAGATCCAATAATAGGAAGAGATGAGGAAGTTAGAAGTATAACTAGAATACTATCTAGGAAGACTAAAAACAATCCTGTTTTAATTGGGGAGCCAGGAGTTGGTAAGACAGCAATAGTAGAAGGTTTAGCAAGAAGAATAGTATCTAATGATGTACCAGAGAGTTTAAAAGAAAAAACAATATGGGAACTTGATATGGGTGCTTTAATTGCGGGTGCAAAATATAGAGGAGAATTTGAAGAAAGATTAAAGGCAGTACTTAATGAAATAAAAAAAAGTGATGGAAATATAATTCTATTTATTGATGAAATTCATATGATAGTTGGGGCAGGTAAATTAGAAGGTGCAATCGATGCTTCTAATATGTTAAAACCAATGTTAGCAAGGGGGGAAATACATTGTATTGGTGCTACAACATTAAATGAATATAGAAAGTATATTGAATCAGATGGTGCTTTAGAAAGAAGATTTCAAAAAGTAATAGTAAGTGAACCCACTGTAGAAGATACTATTACTATTTTAAGAGGATTAAAAGAAAAATATGAATTATTTCACGGAGTAACGATAACTGATAAAGCAATCATTAGTTCTGCTACTTTATCAGATAGATATATAACAGATAGATTTTTGCCAGATAAAGCTATTGATTTAATCGATGAAGCTTGTGCAACTATAAAGATGCAACTAGATTCTGTACCTACAGAGATAGATACTATAACAAGAAAGATAATGCAACTTGAAATTGAAAGACAAGCTATAAAGAAAGAAAAAGATGAAGAATCTATTAAAAGATTGAATAAACTAGATGAAGAGCTATATCAATTAAAATTAAAAGAAAAGGATTTAAAGAATGTCTGGGAAGAAGAAAAATCGATCAATGAAAAGATAAATAAGAAGAAGACTGAGCTAGATAATGCTAAGTATAGATTAGAACAAGCGGAAAATGTTTATGATTTAGAATCGTTGGCTAAGATTCTACATGGAGAAATTCCGAGATTAGAAAAAGAATTAAAGGAACTAAAAGAAAAATCAGAAAATAAAATGTTAAGTGATATTGTCAACGAAGAATCAATAGCTAATATTATTTCTAAATGGACTAGAATTCCTATTACAAAATTAGTAGAAAGTGAGAAAGAAAAATTACTTAGTTTAGAAGATGAAATGAAAAAAAGAGTAGTCGGGCAAGATGCAGCTTTAAAGATGGTTTCTGATGCTATTATTAGGGCAAGAGCGGGAATAAAAGACTCTAGTAGACCAATTGGTACATTTTTATTTTTGGGGCCTACAGGAGTAGGAAAAACAGAAGTAGCAAGAACTTTAGCATATCAATTATTTGATGATGAGAAACATATGATAAGATTAGACATGTCTGAATATATGGAAGCATTTAATGTTTCAAGATTAATAGGTTCTCCACCGGGATATATAGGATATGATGAGGGTGGACAATTAACAGAGGCAGTAAGAAGAAATCCTTATAGTATAGTATTATTTGACGAGATAGAAAAAGCTCATAAAGACGTCTTCAATATATTACTTCAAATATTGGATGATGGAAGAATTACAGACAGTCATGGTAGATTGATTGATTTTAAAAACACTATAATTATAATGACATCTAATTTGGGAAGCGAATATATAGTAGAAGGTCAATATGATAAAGTGGATCTTGAATTAAAAGAAACATTCAGACCAGAGTTTTTAAATAGAATAGATGAAATTATATTGTTTAATTCTTTGGATAAAGAGTCTATCAAAAAGATAATAAACATGCAAATAAAATTATTAGAAAATAAACTAAAGGAATACAATTTTAATATTGAATTAACTCAAAAAGCAATAGATTATATTATGGAAAAAGCATATGATATTAATTATGGAGCAAGGCCAATAAAAAGATTTATCAGTAAGAATATTGAAACCATAATTGCAAAAGAAATAATCGAAGGAAACTATAAAAATAATAAGACTATTATTATTGATTGTGAGGATAACAAAATAATACTAAAGTAAAAGCAAACAATTATTGTTTGCTTTTTTTAAATACCCATTCTCTTTGAACAATAAAGTTTATTACAAATAGAATAAAATCTACTATTATCTTTATTAATACTGATGCAGTTTTTGTGAATACCTTAGATAGATATGTTACTGAAAATCCCGATATAAACATTTGAACAATTACTAGAGAAAAATATTTATATAAAGATGATTTAGTTGATTTCTTAAATATTAGTTTTTGATTTATATAGAAATTATAAATAGATGACATTATTCTTGCAATAATAGTGGATATCAATATAGTTTTGTCTTTAAAAATATTAATTAAAATACTGAATAATAGAATATCTAGTAGGAAGGAACTAATTGCATTTAACAAATACTTAATAAACAACTTATATATAGCAATTGAATCTTTTACAGGATTAAAATGAGATGTTTTATTATCATTTATATATATTGTTTTGATCTTTACTTCTATTATTTTTATATCTTTTTCTTTACAATCAATTAACATATTTGTTTCATATTCGTATCTTTCGCCTTTTGTATTTAAAAATATTTTTGCAGTTTCATTACTAAAACCTCTTAATCCAGTTTGAGTATCGGTAATGTTTAATCCAATAAACATTCTAAATACATTTCTAGTAATCTTATTTCCAAATCTACTTTTTTTAGGAACGTCATGTTGATTAAAGTTCCTTGCACCAATAACTAATGCTTTAGGATTATTGATTACCTTTTCAGCACATTTCTTAATATCTTCTATTGAGTGTTGTCCATCACAATCTGCAGTTACAACTGCTTTAAAATCAGGATGTTCATTTAAAAGATAGTTGAATGCAGTCTTTATAGCTCTTCCTTTTCCCTGATTAATATTGTGTTTTAATAAAATAGTGTTATCTTTATACTTGTCAAAGAATTCATTGAATTCATCTCCACTACCGTCGTTAAGTATAATTATATTTTTAAAACTTTTCTTTAATTCCTTAATAAAACGATCCATTATTTCTTTATCTGGTTTATAAGAAGGAACCAAAACATATACATCTTTCATATTGCTCCTATTCTAATACATATTTCATATCTACTATTTTCCAACCATCATCATAAACAAAATAGAGTAGGTCATTCATAGTATCGACTCTATCTTCTCCTTTTACAACCATATTCTTTTCTAGGTGTACTAAACAAGAAAACGAGTTCTCATTATATACTGTTATATTTGATATCTTTTTATTAGTAAATGCTGGATTCTTTAATGTATGATTACTTACAAATTCAATGTCTACACCTGTTATCCAATCATACGCTCTATCCCACATCTTAGTATCTTTAATTAGATATTTACTTATTACATTAAATCCTCTTCTTCCCCCAGCTAAATCTTTTGTCATAAATAAACTCCATTTTTGAGCAAAATCTAATACATCAAAATCTTTTACTAAATATTTTTTAGCTTCTTCAAAATCATTCGTATTATAAAAATCATGATTTGTTATTGTGTTATTTTTTATTTTGTATTCTACTTCTTTTCCAATATTATTAATTATTTCTATTTTGGGTTTCTTTGATAATCCATCTAATACATATTTCTTATCTTTTGGGAATGTATCATTTTTTATATCTTCAAACCCTTTGTTTTCTATTTCTTCTTTAAATTCAGTAATAGTTTTATCATTTACTTTAAGTTTGAAATTTGAAGGTATTATAATATCATAATAATATATTCCTCTATCACTATAAAGAGTTAATTTATCATTAGATAATTCATTGAAGGTTAGTAATCCTAATCTAGTATTCTTTTTTCCTTCTTTTATGTTTAAATTAAATAAATAATTGTCATCAGTTAATATATAATATTTATTTTTTTCTTCTTTATACGTAATTTTTGTTTCTTTTAATATTTCTTTTAATGCTTCTTCTTCTTCATCGTTTTCAATTTCTATATATTTATCTAAAGAATTATTATTTGCTGCACTTTTAATTTTAGTAATTATATTATTTATATATTTATCTTTTTGGTTGTTTTCATAAAGTAAAAGGCTCCTATATACATATGATAAAGATAGTATTAATAATAATACTAAAACAATAGAATAAGTAATTAATATTTTTTTATATCCAGATAATTTACTCATATTACCTCTTTTCAATTATGAATGCATTAGGCATTCTCCAAGAAGAATTGCTATAGTAAAGAGTTACGCTAGTCATTTCATATTTATCATTATAATACATACTAGAAGAACTTCCTCCATCTAAGTTGGCAGCATTTACAGCTCCATATTCCAACATTATATTTATTAAATCTTGTGCAGTAGCTCCAAGGTGACCAGAAGATCCTCTTCCATCAGTTACTAATAATAGTATAGCTCCATCTTTCCTTTGTCCTATTGCTGTTCTTGGATTTGCTCCACTTCCTCTTCCTTGTAGTTCTCTTCCTTCACCATTTATAACTAATTTAACAAAGTGATTATTACTATCAGAACTTTCATCTTGAAAGGCTACAGCATCTCTAATTTTTTGTTCCTTGATTATATTTTCTACTTCTTTAGCACTTTTACCATCTATATCTATTATTCTCAGTAAGTTATCAGTATCTAATCCAATTATATGAAGTCCTTTATGTCCTGGTTTATTATGCTCTATAAAACCATCTTTAACAACGACTCCAACTGGATATCCTCCTTTATTGCCAGAAGATACATATAATCCACCATTTACACCAGCAATTCCATCTTCCATTTCAACTAGCTCATGTAGTTCTTTTCCGAATTCACTGTATGGATAAGTAGTTGCAAGTTTAACTCTTGAAGGATCATTTATTATCAACATTTTTGCTGCAAAAGTATTTCCAGCCAATTTAACTAATTCAATTTTTTCCTTATCTTTTTCTTTTATGTTAATTAAATCTAAATCTTCTTCTTCATCGAATGATTTCATTGAATTTGAATCTACAATTTCTTTTATTTCATCATTTGATAAAAACCAAGATGCTAAAAATTTCATTTGGCCTGTTTCTAATATTGTAGTTACAAATAATTCTTTTGCTGAAATAGATATATTACTAGTTATCAATTTTAGTGACAATAATAGTACTACTATCAAACTAAAAATTGTCATAAATAATAATGTAAAAAATGTACCTAAGATTCTAAATATTTTTTTTGGTTTTCTTTTCATATACTCTCCATATTCACCTATATGATAACATACAAACATTTTTGTTTCAATTTATTTGCTAAATAATGATTTTAATTGTATCATATTATTGGATGGTGATAATATGAAAAAAATATTAACAATTTTATTGTTTTTATTATTAATTGGGGGAGTATATTATTTTTATATACAATTTCAAAATGATAAAAAAACAGAAAATGATGAGAATAAGCTTACTCAGTTAATAGAGAAGTTTGATAAATATGCTTTAACCAATAAGGAGTCATCTTTATATAAAAAGAAAGAAGATAAATTTATTAAAGTGGGAAGCATTAATAAAGATGTCGAAGTTGAATTAGATGCAAATGATAGTAAATATTTTAAGATTAAAGGATTGGATTATTATGTAGACGCTAATAATTTAGAACCCGTTGATTCTTTAAAAGAGAAAAACACTAGATATAAAGATTATGTTGTTTTTAATGAAAATATAATTACTGGTGAAAATACTAATTTTTATGATATTGAAGGGAATTTGATATATAAAATTGATGAATCTTTTGATTTGCCTATAATAATAAAAGAGACTGGATCTTACGGAATAGAATTTAATAATCAATTATTGTATATAAAAGAAGAAGATGTTGATAAAAAACATGAAATGAATAATACTGAAGAGAAAGTAAGAACAAATATTAGAACTTTTACTTATCATACTGTATATGATCCTGATACTCAAAAATGTACATCGATCGAAATATGTCATCCAATATCTCAATTCGAAAGTCAAATGAAATATTTAAATGAAAACAAGTATATGACACTTACTATGGAAGAAATAGAAATGTTTTTAGATAACAAAATTAGAATACCAGAAAAAACAGTAGCGTTAACATTAGACGATGGAATATTTTTAGAAAATTCAATTCCAATTGTTGAAAAATATAAAGTGTATGCAACATTCTTTATAATTACAAGCAAAACAGATGTATCAGAGTATTTTGATTCTAAATATGCTAGATTTGAGTCTCATACTGATGATTTACATAACAACTATAAGTGTCCTTTAAATAGAACATATAGTCAAGGGGGACAAATGCTATGTGAAAAGTTTGAAAATGTTGTTGCTGATTTAAAATTAAGTCAAGAAAAGTTAGATGGTTCATATTATTTTGCATATCCTTTCTTTGATTATAATGATAATGCAATTGAAGCATTAAAAGAAGCGGGATTTAAGATGGCATTTATAGGTCAATTTAATACTAATGGTTATAGTGATAGTTCATTAGATAGGTATTTACTTAGAAGAAAAACTATATTTGGCAATTTATCGATGCAGGGTTTTATTGATTATTTAGTTTAATATCTTGACAAAATTTCTTTTATGAGTATTATATATCTCTTCTTTAAAAGAAGAGAAGGAAGTAGCATCATGGATTATTATTCAAAGTTAAGAGATGATTACAAAAATTATTCTATGGCTCCAGAATCATTAAAAAATGATCCGGTATTTGTTAAAGAAGCATTATCAGAATGTATTAGACAATGTTATGATAAAGAAGAAGAATATAGAAGGAAGATTTTTACTGATTTTTCTAAATATGTTAGAACTCTTTCATCTACCGAATATACAATATCAAATAATAACGGTCCAAGAGTTATGAAAAAAAAGAGTTTTTTTAAAAAGGGTCGAAGTCTAAATAGAATTTGATTCTTTTTTTTTGAAAAAAAATGATATAATGATTTTAGGTGATATCATGGAAGAATTTGAATCATTAAAGGAACTATATATCAAAGTAAGACCTGCATTAGTAATAAAAAAAGAAGAACTTAGAAAAAGTGGTATGTTACAAATAGTAGAAGCAGATATATGGAATTATTTAAAAAGAAAAAAATGGATGAATACAAAGAATTTGTCTTTAAGTGAATTAGTAGACGATATTTTAAAAGTTGATTATGATGAACTTGATTTATTCACCAAAAAAGAATTGTCTAGAGTTGAAAGAGAAATAGATATTGAAGAAATCTTAGATCTTTAGGAGGAATAATGGACTATCAAGAGATAACTACAAAAGAAGAGCTATTGGAAAGTGCAAAAAAATATATTACTAAATCAAACGAAATAGATATTATCTCAAAAGCATATGATTATTCTGTTGAAAAAAATGTAGAAAGACAAAGATTAGATGGAAGTCTAGAATTTTTGCATCCTCTAAATGTTGCTTTCATTCTTAGTAAAATGAACATAGATTATGCAACTATAGCTGCTGCTTTGTTGCATGAATTAGAAATAGATGATGAATTAGAAAAGGAATTTGGGAAAGAAATAAAAGACATAATAAATGGAGTAAGAAAAATTAACAGAGTAAATATTTCTGCAGATTCACTATATTTGATAAATTATTATAAAAAGATTTTAGTTGGTCTATGTCAAGACGTAAGAGTAATAATAATAAAACTTGCAGATAGATTAGAAAATACTAGAAACTTATGGATGTTAGATGAAGATACTCAAAAAAAAGAAGCTAAAGAAACTTTGGAGATATTATCTCCAATAGCTCATCATCTAGGAATGAATTCATTAAAGACAGAATTAGAGGATTTAAGTTTAAGATATTATAAGCCAGAGATATATTATGATATCGTAAAGAATTTAAACAATACTAAATTAGAAAGAGATAATTCAATTAAAGAGATGAAAGAAAGCATCTCTAGTATGTTAATAGAGCATGAAATAAAGCATGAGATAAAGGGTAGAAGTAAAAGTATTTATAGCATTTATAATAAACTAGAAAAAGGTAAAAAATTTAAAGAAATATATGATATTTTGGCTCTTAGAGTATATGTCGATACAGAATCTGATTGTTATCTTGCTTTAGGATTAATACATTCTAAATTTAAACCTTTATCAAATAGATTTAAAGACTATATTGCAATGCCAAAAGAAAATATGTATCAATCACTTCATACAACAATCTTTGGAATAGATGGATATTTATTTGAAGTTCAGATAAGAACTTATGATATGGATAAAATTGCTGAATATGGTATAGCGTCTCACTGGGCATATAAAGAGAACAAAGATGCTTCTTTAGCTTTAAAAAATACAGTTGAACAAAAACTACAATTATTTAGAAGTCTAATAGAAAGTAGCAATGAAAACTTGTCAAATGAAGAATTTAAAGACTCAGTAGAGCAAGAAGTATTAAGAGATGAAATATATGTATATACTCCAAAAGGAGATGTAATAGAATTGCCTCTTGGAAGTACTCCAATAGATTTTGCATACAGAGTTCATACTGATGTTGGAGATAAAATGATCGGAGCATTAGTAAATGACAATATTGTACCTTTAAATTTTGAATTAAAAGATGGAGACATAGTAAAGATCAATATAAATAAGAATTCAACAGGTCCTAGTAAAGAATGGATAAATATGGTCAAAACATCTCAAGCTAAATCAAGAATCAAATCATTTTTTACTAAAATTAATAGAGAAGAAACTATCAAAAAAGGTGAAGAGTTATTAATTAAGGAATTAAGAAAACAAAAAGTATCTAATATTGATTTCTTTGACGATAATAATATCAATAATTTGAAAAAAGAATTGACTGAAGATTCATTAGAAGAAATATATTATTGTATAGGAAATGGAAAGTATAGTTCAAGTTATATACTAGGATTATTAAATAAGACAACTCCTACAAAAGAAGAGATCGTATTAAATAAGTTATCACAATCGACTATTAAAAAAGACAATAGTAAGAATGATGTTATTGTTTCTGGAATAGATGAAATAAAGGTATCATTTGCTAATTGTTGTAAACCTATAAGAGGAGACGAAGTAATAGGATACATTACAAAGGGAAAAGGAATAAGTGTTCATAGAGTAAATTGTCATAATGTATCAAATGTTGAAGAAAGACTTATTTCTATAATTTGGAATGAAGAATCAACTAATAAATTACCAACAAATATAATGATTAATTCTGAAAGGAATGACAATTTCTTGCTAGAATTAATTGCTAAAGCTTCAACTCATTCTATAGTAATTCAAAATATTCAAACCATATCAAATAAAGATAAAAATATGTATGATATTATAATATTAGTAAAAGATAATGAAACATTGAAAAAATTTATCAATGATGTTATGCAAATGAAATATGTAGACAACGTAGAAAGAGTTATAAAATGAAAGTAATAGTACAAAGAAGTAAAAAATCTAATGTATCGGTCAATGGAAAAGTAGTTGGCAAGATAGATAGTGGTATAGTATTATTAGTGGGTTTTCATATAGATGATACTTTAATGGATGTTGAATTCGTTGCTAATAAAGTAATAAATTTGAGAATATTTGATGATGAAAATGGAATAATGAACAGATCTATAAAAGATATAAATGGATCAATACTTTCTGTATCACAATTTACTTTATATGGAGATACTAATAAAGGAAATAGACCAAGTTATCAAAATGCAATGAAGGGTGAAACAGCTATTGAATTATATCAAAAATTTAATCAAATACTTAGAAGAGATATTAAAGTAGAAGAAGGAATATTTGGTGCAGAAATGCAACTCAACATTCAAAATGATGGGCCAGTTACTATAATTATTGATAGTAAAATCAAATAATAGTTTATTAATGTAAATAATCGCTAATAATTAGTGATTATTTTTTTATGAAATGCTATAATTATTATCATTGGGGCCGGAGGATAAATATGGATACAAGAATTAAAGAATTACTAAACAAATATGATAATAATAAAGATAATTTAATGCCTATACTACAGGGATTACAAGATATATTTGGATATCTTTCTTTTGATAATTTGAAATTAGTTAGCGAGGAATTAAATATGTCTTTAGAAAAGATATATGGAGTTGCTACATTTTATAGTCAATTCAGGTTTAATCCAAAAGCTGAACATACTATAAGTGTTTGTTTAGGGACTGTTTGCTATGTAAATGGTGCCAGTGAAATATTAGAAGAAG
The DNA here is from genome assembly GCA_964428195.1 of uncultured Muribaculaceae bacterium. Lineage (GTDB taxonomy): Bacteria > Bacillota_I > Bacilli_A > RF39 > UBA660 > JAAYGD01. The sequence goes on from CAYRXC010000003.1 coordinate 35,115, forward strand.
TAAAAAAAGAATTGAATATTTCTGAAAATCAAACTACAAGTGATAATTTGTTTGCAATTGAAAATACTAGATGTTTGGGGTGTTGTAGTTTAGCGCCTGTCATGATGATAGATGATAAAGTATATAGCCAAGTTAAAAAAGAAGATATAAAAAATATTTTAGATAAATATAGGAGGAAAGATGTTTAATAATCCTATTAAAGACAAAGTAGTAGTTGGAATGGGGACATGTGGTATATCATCTGGAGCTAATATAATATTTGATATATTAAAAAACGAAAAATTGAATATAGATGTTTTACCAGTTGGTTGTATTGGAGCTTGTAAATATGAACCAATAGTAGAAGTTTATAGAGACAATGTTAGAACTACATATGTAAAAGTAGACAAAGATAAGATTAGAAGAATAATTGATGAACATATAATAAACGGAAATGTTGTATTGGAATATACAAAAGAAGGATATACCAGTATTCTTGATTATCCTTTTATTAAGAAACAAACCAGAATTGCTCTAAGAAATTGTGGAAATATTAACCCCGAAGATATAAATGAGTATATTAATATTGGAGGATATAAAGCGTTAAAAGAAGTGCTATCTATCTCAAAAGAAAAAACCATCGAAATAATTAAAGACTCTAAACTAAGAGGAAGAGGAGGAGCGGGTTTTCCAACTGGTTTAAAATGGGAATTTACTTATAAAGAGACTTCAGATATAAAATATGTTTGTTGTAATGCTGATGAAGGAGATCCTGGTGCATTTATGGATAGGGCTTTGATAGAAGGGGACCCTCATTCTATAATAGAAGCTATGATAATTGCGGGATACGTAATTGGTGCAAATCAAGGATTTATATATGTTAGAGCAGAATATCCAATTGCGGTTTCAAGATTAAATACTGCAATTAATCAAGCAAAAGAAAAGAATCTGCTTGGAGAAAACATATTAAATTCTAGTTTTTCATTTAATTTAGAACTTAGACTTGGTGCTGGTGCATTTGTTTGTGGTGAAGAAACAGCTTTAATTAACTCTATAGAAGGAGAAAGAGGGGAACCTAATTTAAAACCTCCTTTTCCTGCATCAAAAGGAATATTTGGATATCCTACATTGATAAACAATGTTGAAACATATGCAAATATACCTTATATTATAAATAATTTTGAAAAGTTCATTTCTTATGGAACCGAAAAATCTAAAGGTACAAAAGTTTTTGCACTTGGAGGAAAAATTAAAAACACTGGGTTAGTCGAAATTCCTATTGGAACAACCTTGAGAGAATTAATATATGATATAGGTGGTGGAATTCCAAACAATAAAAAATATAAAGCAGCACAAACTGGAGGTCCTTCAGGAGGTTGCATTCCAGAAGAACATATTGATATTAATATCGATTATGAAACATTGACTTCAATAGGTTCAATGATGGGATCTGGTGGACTTATAATTATGGATGAAGATAATTGCATGGTAAATATTGCAAAGTTCTTTTTAGATTTTACTGTAGATGAATCTTGTGGAAAATGTGTCCCTTGTAGAGTAGGAACAAAAAGATTACAAGAAATATTAGAGAAAATTACTAATGGAAAAGGAGAAGAAAAAGACCTTGAGATATTAGAAGAATTGGCAATTCACGTGAAAAGCAATTCTTTATGTGGTCTAGGCCAATCCGCTCCAAATCCGGTTTTAAGTACATTAAAATATTTTAAAGAAGAATATGTTAATCATATAGTAAATAAAAAATGTAGTTCGCATGTTTGTAGCAATTTGCTTGAATATAAAATAATTTCTGATAAATGTGTTGGATGTGGAATGTGTAAGAGAAATTGTCCAGTAAATGCAATAGAAGGAGACCCAGGTAAACCACATGTTATTGATCAAGAAATATGTATTAAGTGTGGTACATGTATGAAAAATTGTAAGTTTGATTCAATTATTAAGGAGTAACTATGATTTGTTTAAAAATAGACAATAAAGAAATATTTGTAGAAGAAAATTCTACAATACTTGATGCTTCAAAACTACTAGGTATTAGAATACCTACTCTTTGTTATTTAAGAGATGTAAATGAAATAGCGTCTTGTAGAGTATGTATTGTAGAAGATAATAAAACTCATAATTTAATGACCGCTTGTTCTACAAAAGTTAAAGAAGGCATGGACTTATCTACAAACAGTGAGAAAGTAATTAAATCAAGAATTAATACATTGGAATTGATTGCAGGAGAACATGATAAAGATTGTGATAATTGTGAAAGAAATACCAATTGTGAATTACAAGATTTATTATATGAATATAAAATAGAAGGAAAGAAATATTCTTCCAAAAATAAAAAAAGATATAAAAAAGATGAATCAACAGTATATTTAAAAAGAGATAACAATAAATGTATTTTATGTAATAGATGTGCATCAGTATGTGAAATTATTCAAGATGTTGCAGTTATTGGAAAAAACGAAAGAGGAAATGATACTCATATAGGATGCGCATTTGAAAAAGATTTAAATGATTCTCCTTGTGTAGCTTGTGGACAATGTATTAATGCTTGTCCTACAGGAGCATTAACTGAAAAAGATGATTTAGACATAGTTAAAGAAGCTCTAAATAACAAAGATATTTTTACAGTAATAGCACCAGCTCCATCAGTAAGATTTACAATTGGAGAAGGATTCGGAATGCCTATTGGTACAAATGTAAAGGGAAAACTTGTCACATCGATGAGAAAACTAGGTTTTGATAAAGTATTTGACATAAATTATGGAGCAGACTTAACAATTATGGAAGAGGGACACGAATTCTTAGAAAGATTAAATAATAATGGAGTACTTCCTATGATTACATCTTGTAGTCCAGGTTGGGTAAACTATTTAGAAAGATATTTTCCAAATATGATTCCTAATTTATCAACTTGTAAATCCCCACAACAAATGTTTGGAGCTTTGATGAAAACTTATTATGCTAAAAAAAATAATATTGATCCATCAAAAATATTTGTAGTAACTATTATGCCTTGTATTGCTAAGAAGAAAGAAATATTAAGAGGTAATGATGCTACTCAGTATAAAGATGTTGATGCTGTCATTACTGCAAGAGAATATATTAAATTGTTAAAAGAATACAACATCGATTTTGTAAATCTTGAAGATAGCGATTTTGATAATCCTTTAGGTAGTGGAGCTTCTGTTGTCTTTGGAGCATCAGGTGGAGTTATGGAATCAGCACTTAGAACATTGGTTGATTTAGATAATAATCAAGAAATAATTAAATTTGAATTTAATGAAGTAAGAGGAATGGAAGGAATAAAAGAAGCTACATATGTATTAAATGGAAAAGAAATTAAAGTAGCAGTTGCATCTGGATTAGCAAACGCAAAAAAATTACTTAAGAAAGTAGAAAGTAAAGAAGCTAATTATCACTTTATTGAAATAATGGCATGTCCAGGAGGCTGCATCAATGGTGGTGGACAACCAATAGTAAAAGCTAATGTAAAAAATTATATTGATATTAAGAAAGAAAGACTAAAATCAATATATGAAGAGGACAAACAATTACCAAATAGATTAGCACATAAGAATCCAGATATTATAAAGTTATATGATGAATTCTTATTAAAACCCGGAAGTGAAATATCACATCATTTATTACATACAACTTATAGTAAAAAAGAGAAATATAATTAAATTAAAGAAAATTTCTCTTTTTCTTTTTTTGTAAAAAAAATGTAAAAATATAGCAAATATTTATTAAAATGATATACTATATAATAGAAAGGTAAATAATATGGCAATACTATTTGATATTGACCCAACAAAAACCAATGAAATTGCTATAAACTTTGCTAACAATCTCGCTAAAAGTGTTGAGACTATTTGTTTTGAGCCAACTCAAAAAATTTATTTTCATTTGTTAAACACTTGGTCTGGATATGCTGCTCAAGCTTATTTGCCAAAGATTTCAATAATAAGTTCAAACTTTTATAATATTAATAAATCTTTGATAAGCATTGGAAGGTCAATACATAATATAGTTGATTATGTTGTTAATGCAGATATGAATTCTGGTGGGAAATTAACTCAAATAGAAAATGTTGTAGGGAAACCTATAGATAATCCTAATTATAAACCCACTAGTGATGTTGAAGATAACATAATGACGGTTGCTGATGATTTTGATTCAAATGTATTATCTCTTTCAACGATAGTGTTTGAAATCGATAAATTAAAAACAGATATTGATGTTGAAAAGACGAATTTGGTAACGTTTTGGAAAACTGGAACTGAACGTTCTACAATAATTGAGGCCATAGATAGCCTTATTATAAATATTGGTGTATTTCAAAACGAAGCAAACCAATTAATTGAAGAACTAACTAAATCGAAACAAATATTGTTAGAAAAAGCTAATGGAACATCTAGTGGTGGCGGTGGTGGAGGAAGTGCTGATAACAAGCTTATTTGTAGTCATTGTAATTTCTTAAATAGTCAAGGATCTTCAGTGTGTGCAAGTTGCGGAAAAGCATTATAGTTATAAACAAAATCAGGAGTATTAAATGAGTAAATTTATAATTGATATAGATGAATTAAATGCACTGTATAAAAAAGTAAAAAGAAGTGGTAGTGGTGAATTTACTGATTTTAATGTTATAAAGAACAATATAGAAAATGGATTGAACTTAGATTCAAGAGTAAAAGCCAAATTATCTAATACTGGCTTTATAAAAGATACTATTATTTCTCTAGAAGCTTCAAATACAAATCTTGTTGATTCTCTTGGAAAAGCAATAAGTGCATTTTCCCCATTATCAAGTATAAAAAGTGATATAAAAATAGAAGAGTATATATCTACTATGTCATTTGTAAACCCCTTAACAATGCAAGATATGTTACCATTTGACATAACTAATTTAGATGAATTAAGGAAAACGATAGCGGAATATTCAAACGCAAAAGCTTCATTTACTGATCAAAATAGCTACTATACGATTCCAAATGGTGATTTATTGAAAAATATATTGAATGATAATAATTGGTTTATAGATTCAATAGACAATGATGGAAATGCAATAATATCAGGCACGTATATTATCCAAGTTATTAAACTGATTAAAGAAAAAATTTCTACTTTAGATAATATTAGAGATGGATTTAATAATATTTATTTGAGTGGAGATAGATACACAATCGATAATTTTATGGCTATGTGCCCACCTAGTTCAATATTTGGTGATTATACAAGAGATTCAATTACAGTTGATGAAAATGGTTATGTTGATTTGTCACTTGTTTTTGAGCAAATGGGATTGTTAGAAAAATTATCAAATCTAGAAAATGTTGCAGAGCCATTACTAGCTATTGAAAAGCAATATGAAAGTGTAAAAACTCAACAAACTATGCTAGAACAAATGGTATATGGAATGAGTATAGCTGAAAGATTAAAGCCATATGAAGAAGTAATAAATAATGAAGACTTTTTATTAAATATCGAAAGTTCAGATTCTTGCTATTATGATGAAGAAGAAGGAGTCTTTATTCTAACTGGTAAAGCAAGAGATTTGTTTTTATATTGGGTCAACATTAATCCAGAGTCGTATTTGAATGATGACGGAAATATAGAAATTGATCCTCTTGATATGGAAGGATTAATCAAGCACTTGAATGTTGCATATGTTGAACCCTTTGAAAATACAGGACGCGTGCTGGAAGCAGGCGCAATAGAATTGCTTAACATATTAAAAATAAATGAAATAATGCCTTATTTAACAGAAACACAAAAGAATATCTTTTGGTATCACCACAATATTGATGGTATAGAAAAAGCGGGAGAATATATTGACGCTCTAAAAGACTATATTAACAGTGAAATAGGAAAAGAAAGGGCTTATAATAGAGTTTTGAGATTTTCTAAAGATGGAAAAGTGGATTTCCCAGAAACTCTTGAATTATTATTTAAAGGTTTAAAAGACGGAACAGCAAATTTATTAGATGGGGCTTTAGAATTATTTTATTCTGATGGAGTAAAAAGTATAGATCAGTATGAACAAATGCATTTACTTCAAATTTTAATGGGAGACCAATATACAATCGATAACCTGATGAAACTATCTACAGATCCAAGCAGTACTGAAAAAGAAATAGAAGAATTTAGTAAATTTTGCGCAGTATCTGCTAATCTTGGAGAAGGACTATGGCGAGACTTAGCGCCTCATAGTTATCAAATAGGTTCTACTGTTGGATATATGGCACTACCTGTATTATTAAATCTAGCATTGCCGGGTACTGGAAGTGCATTATTATTTGCTGGATCTATGGGAAATGCAGTTGAACAACATCATCAAAATTATGGCGAATTAACATGGAAAGCATATTTATATGGTGCAATGACAGCAGCAGCAGAAGTAGTAATGGAAAAATTTGGTGGTTTACCTGGATTTACACCTCAAAAAATTGGATTTTTTAGAAGTTTAATGCAAGAAGGAATGCAAGAATTCTTCCAAACATTTGTTAATGGAGCGATAGACTCTGCACATTTTAATACTGAATATGATTTTAGTACTTTGGGTCCAGAAGCAATAAAAAGTTTAATATATGGAATAATAACTGCGGGGGTGTTTAGTGGGCCTGGTGCTTTAAAAAATATTACAATAAAATTTATGGATGGATATACATATACTGGCAATATAATAGGTGCTTTATCATATATGGTAAATAATACTGAAGTTACTAATTATATTGAAGAAAAATGTCTAAACCAAGTAAACATGGATTCAATTGATGGCTTAAGCCTAGCTGATGCTCAAAACAGAGCATATAACTTTTTATTCAATCTTGGTCAAACAAACCCAGATTTACTTGTTTATGCTTTGAACTTACAAAATGGTCAAAAATTAAATAGAAGTGATTATAAGCAAGCAGTATTGGATGTTCAAAATTTCTTTAATAATAATAGTTTAGAAGCATTTATCGATATATATGAAAAAGGAGTAGAAACCGGAAATAGATTTGCATTTTTTAGAGGATATGAAGAACATAACTTTATACATGTATTTAGAGTAGCTGTTGAAACTGTTAATGTCGCTGAAAAAGTATATAAACTTGCAGAGGTATTAAAATCAAGAGGAATAGATCTAGCAATAGCAGAAATAAATCCACAATCTTTGTTTTTAGCTGGATTATCTCATGATATGGGAATGAAAATTGAAAATTCAATTTATTATAATCAAATAGAAAATAGATTTGAAATTATAGAAGACGCTAAATATAAAATAAAAGAAAAAGATGGTAAACTCGTAAAAGAAGAATTCAAGGACGAAACTGACAGAGAAGATTACTTAGGAGATTTAACTAGAAAAAATCACTCATTAAACTCAGCAATTGAAATAGCAAAACATAGTGAAATTTATGGAGCTGATACAGAACTTGTTGTATGTTTGGCATTTCTACATAGTAAAAGCAATAGTGGAGTTAGGAATGACGTTTCATCTACAGAAGAATTAAGTATAATGATTGACACATTATACAGGTATAGTCAGCAAGAAGGTGTAGAGTTTGATTTTGATTTTACTAAGATTGTTTCTTCAATAGAAGAAACATTGGATGGAAATTATGTATATACATTTGTTCCGGAAATAATTAATCAGTTATCATTGGGTTCTATAGCTTTAAGAGCTGGCGATGCACACGCGTTAAAAACAGGAAATAATCATTCCGGCAATACTATTTATGTCGATCCTAATTCAGTAACAGCTTTTGATGAAGCAAAATACAATGCTATAGTATTTGAAATTAATAGTAGATTGGAAACTTTAAGAAGAGAAAAAAGATATACTAATAAAGATGGAACACCATGGACTGATAATTTAATTATTCATGATCAGCTATGTCTTTATGAAGGAAGTCATGCCAATGTCTCTATTGAATCAGAACAAGGAATGACTGATTTAGGATCAACTGCTAATAATATTTTTTCAAAAAGAATTATTCTTGGTGAGTCAAATGTTGGGCAACCAGTAGTCGGTGTCGACATAGAAAGCGGAAGATTGACTTATACCATTGAAGTACATGATTCTGTAGCTCCAGCTAGTACTTGGACTCATGGAATTGAAGAAAAATTCGGAGAATATGCATCCTTTAAATTTGTGCCACAATCTGTTATAATAGAATTACCAGCTGATTCTAGCCTAGGTTTGATAGAATTTTACGAGGATCAAGCAAAACTTGCAAATGATAAATATAAGAAAGATGGAAGTTGGTTAATATTGGAAGTGAGGGTTAAGGAAAAATGAAAGTATACGAGGAACTATTAATACCGGGAATGTATCAAGACACAACGACATATAAATATGAATCAAATTTATCTATAGATGATGTCAACAAAATTATTGAAGATTTAGTGGAAAAAGGAAATGATATTATGGGAGTAGGAGTTAAACGTTATCAGGATCATTCTGATAGAGAACCAGCTACCGTTTATCCTAAACTTGAAGATTATTTAGAAAAATCAAAATTTATCGATGTCAAAAATGTTGAACAAATTTCTTTTACTTCATTTATAGGGGATTTAAGTACGTCTAACGTTATATATCCTAATAATGGATATAGAACATCAAGCGTTTGGAATGAAAAAATGTTGAAATATTTTGAAGAAAAAAAAAACAACAACACTAGAGGATTGTGATATAATCTAAATATAAGATTATTAATAATTATATTAATTAGAGAGAATGTGGTTGGTGAAAGCATTTAATAATGATTATTATGGACACTTATAAAATACAATTAGGTATTTTGAATTAAGAGCATTTGAAATAGGGTGGCACCGCGGGGTAACTCGTCCCTATGTAATATGCTTTTTATTTTATTAGGAGGATTTATGAAAGTCAAACCAAGAACATTATCAGGATATATGGAATTATTACCAAAAGATCAAATTATGTTTAATAACATGTTAGAAGTAATTAAAAAGAATTATGAGTATTTTGGTTTTTTGCCATTGGATACTCCAATATTAGAAGCATCTGAAGTGTTACTTGCAAAAGCTGGAGGAGAAACAGAAAAACAAATATATAGAGTTGATGATGATAAAGTGATGAGATTTGATTTAACTGTTCCTTTAGCAAAATATGTAGCATTGAATTATGGTTCTTTATCTTTTCCTTTTAGAAGATATCAAATCGGGAAAGTATATAGAGGAGAAAGAGCACAAAAAGGAAGATTTAGAGAGTTCTATCAAGCGGATATTGATATTATTGGAGAAAATGAACTTTCAATTTTAAACGATGCTGAAATACCTTATATAATATATAAAATATTTAAAGAATTAGACATAGGAGACTTTACTATTAAAATAAATAATAGAAAGTTATTAAATGGATATTTTGAATACTTAGAATTAAAAGAATTATCAAAAGATATTTTGATTATTACTGATAAAATAGACAAGATAGGTGAAAAAGAGGTATTTGAATTATTAAAAGAATTGAATGTAAAGGAAGATAAAATTAAAAATATCTTATCATTTATAAAGATGGATCCAGATATTGAAATATTAAAAAAATTTAAATTAAACATAGATAATATTTCCTTTTCTCAAGGTGTTGATGAATTAGATTTAGTTTTAAAGTATGCTAAGGAATTAGGAATAGATGATAAATATATCAAACTAGATTTGTCAATATCTAGAGGATTAGATTATTATACTGGTACTATATATGAAACATATTTAAATGGTTATGAAACCATTGGAAGCATATGTTCTGGTGGAAGATATGATAACCTAGCTAGTTATTATACAGATAAAGTATTACCCGGAGTAGGAATTTCGATTGGATTAACTAGATTATTTGATCAATTATTAGAATTAAAATTATTAAAAGATCAAGATGTATATGTTACAGATTATATGATTATTCCTATGACAAATAATTATGATTATGTATATTCATGCTATAAAGAAATATTGAAAAACAAAAAAAGAGCTATAATATTTTATGAAAAGCGAAGTATTAAAAGCATGATCAATTATGCATTATCACTAAATATATTAAAAGTATTATTTATAGGGGATGACGAAGTTAAAACAGAATCGATTACAATTAAAGATTTATCAAAAGGGGAACAAACTACTATTAAGTTTAAAGAAATGAAGAGGTATTTATGAATAAAATATATATAAAAGATATAAAAGAACATTTCAATAAAGAAATAATATTAGATGCATGGATAGACAATATAAGAGATTTACAATATGTACAATTTATTATTTTAAGAGACTCTACTGGTAAAGTTCAAATGACAATTGAAAAAAATGATGAGAATAAGCTATTAACAGATTTAATTAGTTCTTTAACTATAGAAAGCACATTGTCTATTAAGTGTAAAGTGTTAGAAAATGAGAAGGTTAAATTAAATGGTGTTGAATTGATTCCTTCTAATATTGAAGTTACTTCAAAATCATTACCAGAACTTCCTATAGACATTAAAAATAAAGACAAAGCTTTAAGAGAAACAAGACTAGATTATAGATATTTAGATTTAAGAAGAGAAGATAACAATTTATTATTTAAATGTCAAACATATATAGAAGCTATGATGAGAGAATATTGGGTTAATAATGATTTCATTGAAATTCATACTCCTAAAATTAGTGCTTCTGCTGCTGAATCTGGAGCAGAAATGTTTAGGTTAGATTATTTTGGACAAAAGGCATGTCTTTCTCAATCGCCACAATTTTATAAACAAATGACTATGGCATCGGGGTTTGAAAAAGTATTTGAAATTGGTCCAGTATTTAGAGCCGAAAACTCTCATACTAGTTACCATGCCACTGAAATATTGATGATAGATTCAGAAATATCATGGGTTAATAGTGTAGATGATGTAATGGATATGGAAGAAGAATGGACAAGATACTATATGACTAAATTAAAAGAAAAATATGGCGAAAAGATAAAGAGAGTGTTTAATGTAGAAGTATCAGATACAACTCCTAAATTTCCTAGAATAAACTTTTATGATGCTAAAAAAATATTAAAAGATGAATTTAATTATGTTGGAGCAGTACCTGAAGATTTCGAAAGAAGAGAAGAAGAACTAATGTGTGAATATTCAAAAAAGAAATACAATAGTGATTTTATTTTTATTACAAATTTTCCATATTCTGCAAGAAGTTTTTATGTTATGAAAGATAAAGATGGAGTTACTCAAACTTTTGACTTATTATTTAAAGGAGTAGAAATAACTAGTGGTGCACAAAGAGAACACAGATATGATTTCCTGATTAATAACATCAAAGAAAAAGGTTTAAATCCAGAAGATTTAAGCTTCTATACTGATTTTTTCAAATATGGTTGCCCGCCACATGGTGGATTTGGATTTGGACTTGCAAGACTTATTATGAGAATATTTGAAATAGATAATATTAGAGAAGCCACATTGATTTACAGAGGACCTACTAGGTTAAAACCTTAAAACTATAGAAATATAGTTTTTATTTACATTATAATTTACATAATCACTTGATAAAAAAATATATCCATAATATAATCGATTTAGAAAGGTAAGGTATATATTATATGAGTATTCAAATTACAAAAAAAGAAGCAAATGATGTTGCAACAAAATTAGCTACAGAATTTCCTACAAAGATAATGGGAGAATTTATCAATCCGGCATTAGATGCATTAAAAACTATGGAAGGAGATTGGTCAGGGGAAGCTGCTAAAGAAAAACTTCCAATTGTTGAAGCTTTCATTAAAGACTTGGGATCGCTAAAAATTCATGTTAGTGAATTAGGAGCAGCAGTATCAAAGAAAGTCGTTTCTTTAGATGAAGGAGATTTGGCTGCAGCAGGAAGAGGCGGATCAATGCTATCAGTAGCTACTGCAAACACTGAAGCAGTAAACGTTTCATCACCACAAGTAGACCCAAACTTACTTAAGATGTCTGGAGCTACAGTTACTGCGGGGAATACAATTAACGAATTAGCTACAAAAATAAGAACATTAAAAGATGAGATAGAAAAAGAAAAACAATCATTATCTGGATTTTGGAAAACAGGTGGAGAAATCGATGTTATTCTAAAGAATATTGATGATTCTCTTGCTGAACTTACAACTTTTGAAGGAAAAGCAAAAGAATTAACTGAAAGTATTCAAAAATCACAAAAAGCAATTGAACAACTAGCACAATAATAAAAAGTTTCCTAATAGGAGATAAAAATGAATGAGGAATCGATTAGTGTTTCTAAACAAATTGCTTTATTGAATTTGGCAAAATCAGGTTTAGAAAATAGAGCAACAAATATAAATAATGTATTATTAGAGTTTGATTCAACTTCACAATCGATAGATGTTATTGCTTTAGATGCTAAAAATCAGAGAGATAAATGTATAAATTTAGCAGATGATATTGAAAAACTAATTAATACTATTCAAAATGTAGAAACGACATTAAATGATGAAATTGAAAGAAATAATATGTTGGAAAAAGAGCGAAATAGCAGACTGCAAAAAGAACAAAACAGCAGATTACAAAAAGAACAAAGTAAAGTCACTGCTTCTTCAAGCGACTTTAAAAGAGTGGGTGGAGGAAGACCACCGTTTATGGAAAAAATGTAAATAATATTACATTTTTTTTGTAAAAAAATGTAATTATATGAGCAAATATTTATTATAATGTTATACTATATAATAGGAAGGTAAACAATATGGCAATACTATTTGATATTGATCCAACAAAAACCAACGAAATTGCTATAAATTTTGCTAATAATCTCGCTAAAAGTGTTGAGACTCTTTGTTTTGAGCCAACTCAAAAAATTTATTTTCATCTGTTAAATACTTGGTCTGGATATGCCGCTCAGGCTTATTTACCAAGGATTGCAAGTTTAAGTAATAATTATGTGAGCATCAATAAATCTTTAATAAGTATTGGTAGATCAATAAATAGTATAGCTACTTATGTTGTTAATGCCGATCAAACCGCAGGAGGAACATTAACTCAAATTGAGAGTGTTGTAGGGGAACCTATAGATAACCCTAATTATAAACCTACTAGTGATGTTGATGATAATGTAATGACGGTTGCTGATGATTTTGATTCAAATGTATTATCTCTTTCAACAATTGTTTCTGAAATCGATAAATTAAAAACAGATATTGATGTTGAAAAGACGAATTTGGTAACGTTTTGGAAAACTGGAACTGAACGTTCTACAATAATTGAGGCCATAGATAGCCTTATTATAAATATTGGTGTATTTCAAAACGAAGCAAACCAATTAATTGAAGAACTAACTAAATCGAAACAAATATTGTTAGAAAAAGCTAATGGAACATCTAGTGGTGGCGGTGGTGGAGGAAGTGCTGATAACAAGCTTATTTGTAGTCATTGTAATTTCTTAAATAGTCAAGGATCTTCAGTGTGTGCAAGTTGCGGAAAAGCATTATAGTTATAAACAAAATCAGGAGTATTAAATGAGTAAATTTATAATTGATATAGATGAATTAAATGCACTGTATAAAAAAGTAAAAAGAAGTGGTAGTGGTGAATTTACTGATTTTAATGTTATAAAGAACAATATAGAAAATGGATTGAACTTAGATTCAAGAGTAAAAGCCAAATTATCTAATACTGGCTTTATAAAAGATACTATTATTTCTCTAGAAGCTTCAAATACAAATCTTGTTGATTCTCTTGGAAAAGCAATAAGTGCATTTTCCCCATTATCAAGTATAAAAAGTGATATAAAAATAGAAGAGTATATATCTACTATGTCATTTGTAAACCCCTTAACAATGCAAGATATGTTACCATTTGACATAACTAATTTAGATGAATTAAGGAAAACGATAGCGGAATATTCAAACGCAAAAGCTTCATTTACTGATCAAAATAGCTACTATACGATTCCAAATGGTGATTTATTGAAAAATATATTGAATGATAATAATTGGTTTATAGATTCAATAGACAATGATGGAAATGCAATAATATCAGGCACGTATATTATCCAAGTTATTAAACTGATTAAAGAAAAAATTTCTACTTTAGATAATATTAGAGATGGATTTAATAATATTTATTTGAGTGGAGATAGATACACAATCGATAATTTTATGGCTATGTGCCCACCTAGTTCAATATTTGGTGATTATACAAGAGATTCAATTACAGTTGATGAAAATGGTTATGTTGATTTGTCACTTGTTTTTGAGCAAATGGGATTGTTAGAAAAATTATCAAATCTAGAAAATGTTGCAGAGCCATTACTAGCTATTGAAAAGCAATATGAAAGTGTAAAAACTCAACAAACTATGCTAGAACAAATGGTATATGGAATGAGTATAGCTGAAAGATTAAAGCCATATGAAGAAGTAATAAATAATGAAGACTTTTTATTAAATATCGAAAGTTCAGATTCTTGCTATTATGATGAAGAAGAAGGAGTCTTTATTCTAACTGGTAAAGCAAGAGATTTGTTTTTATATTGGGTCAACATTAATCCAGAGTCGTATTTGAATGATGACGGAAATATAGAAATTGATCCTCTTGATATGGAAGGATTAATCAAGCACTTGAATGTTGCATATGTTGAACCCTTTGAAAATACAGGACGCGTGCTGGAAGCAGGCGCAATAGAATTGCTTAACATATTAAAAATAAATGAAATAATGCCTTATTTAACAGAAACACAAAAGAATATCTTTTGGTATCACCACAATATTGATGGTATAGAAAAAGCGGGAGAATATATTGACGCTCTAAAAGACTATATTAACAGTGAAATAGGAAAAGAAAGGGCTTATAATAGAGTTTTGAGATTTTCTAAAGATGGAAAAGTGGATTTCCCAGAAACTCTTGAATTATTATTTAAAGGTTTAAAAGACGGAACAGCAAATTTATTAGATGGGGCTTTAGAATTATTTTATTCTGATGGAGTAAAAAGTATAGATCAGTATGAACAAATGCATTTACTTCAAATTTTAATGGGAGACCAATATACAATCGATAACCTGATGAAACTATCTACAGATCCAAGCAGTACTGAAAAAGAAATAGAAGAATTTAGTAAATTTTGCGCAGTATCTGCTAATCTTGGAGAAGGACTATGGCGAGACTTAGCGCCTCATAGTTATCAAATAGGTTCTACTGTTGGATATATGGCACTACCTGTATTATTAAATCTAGCATTGCCGGGTACTGGAAGTGCATTATTATTTGCTGGATCTATGGGAAATGCAGTTGAACAACATCATCAAAATTATGGCGAATTAACATGGAAAGCATATTTATATGGTGCAATGACAGCAGCAGCAGAAGTAGTAATGGAAAAATTTGGTGGTTTACCTGGATTTACACCTCAAAAAATTGGATTTTTTAGAAGTTTAATGCAAGAAGGAATGCAAGAATTCTTCCAAACATTTGTTAATGGAGCGATAGACTCTGCACATTTTAATACTGAATATGATTTTAGTACTTTGGGTCCAGAAGCAATAAAAAGTTTAATATATGGAATAATAACTGCGGGGGTGTTTAGTGGGCCTGGTGCTTTAAAAAATATTACAATAAAATTTATGGATGGATATACATATACTGGCAATATAATAGGTGCTTTATCATATATGGTAAATAATACTGAAGTTACTAATTATATTGAAGAAAAATGTCTAAACCAAGTAAACATGGATTCAATAGAATTGAGCAAATATTTGGAAACTATTTTGAAAAATAATGAAACCGAATTAATAGATTATATTATTAAAAATTCTAATATTGAAATATTAGCTCAAGCAGTAATGTATCTTGATTCAAATACAGCAGGTACATATTTAAGATTGTATGCAGAAATAAATGGAGTAAGTGAAAAAGAAAGCGATCCTTTTGATGTAAAAATATTAAAAGAGCAATTTGCAAAATATGGTATTACTTATGATATACAAGAGAAAAATGGAAAATTATATGTTAATCCAATTAGCATACTAATGCTTCAAATTAATATAGATTCTTACAAGACAGTCAAAAATATATCATTTGAAGATTTTACTAAATTAGTTAATGAGGGGAAAATAAGCGAAGC
The DNA here is from genome assembly GCA_964428195.1 of uncultured Muribaculaceae bacterium. GTDB lineage: Bacteria > Bacillota_I > Bacilli_A > RF39 > UBA660 > JAAYGD01. Next base: position 51,186 of record CAYRXC010000003.1, read on the forward strand.
AGATTTAAAATATGTTGAATATCTTGCTGAAGTATCGGGCGTTGATATTAAGGAAGCATTTAATAATAATCCTTTCGATTTTATTAAAGGCACAGAATATTATAATAGAATGTTGTCATCAAAATATTCTAATTCAATTAAGAAAATTGAATTAATGAATACAATGTTTAATAATGGGACATATGATTCAAAATATACAATTAACGATATTTTATTTGAACAAATTATGTATAAATTTTCAACTAATAAAGCTGATTCAAGTAGTTCCTCCGTTATTGTTAGTTCCGGTTATACGCCGAGGTGGGGAAAAAGGTCAATTAAAATTGGCGAAGTTGATTATTCAAGTTACTTTCCTTCTTTTGATAGTTTTATTACTGATACAGGAATCATAAATTATATGAACAAATTAACTGGCAAAAATATAAATACAATTGAAGGTTGGATTGATGAACTAACAAGTGCTAACCCTCCTTTAAAAATACAATGCATAACTTTCCAAGATGCGACTGAGGGTAAAGGAAACTTCTTAAATGACTGGTGGAAATATAATGTTGGTAATAGTTCCCAGTCGACTTTAACGACCCTAGAGGGAACGGATATTAATAATACAGGTGGTGCATTTACTATGGTAACTACTTTTAAAGAATTAGCAGCAAAATATGAAGATTATTGTGAGTATGATGAAAATACCGGAGAATTCGCAGTTACTGACTTTGAAGGATTTGGAGAAGTCGTTTTAGGAGGAGTTCCATTATCTGATGCATCAGGAGCTTATATGATTGAATATAGTATTGATATTAATTCTACTAATATTTCTACACCAAGCATATATAATTCTAGTTCATATGCTGATGCATTTGTCTCTGGAGGGCAAAATCTTTCTGGGTTGACTGAGACAGTAGTTTCTTCAATAAAAATTGATCCAACAGGTAATTCATCTACTGGAGTACCAGCTGATTCTACTACAGGATATAGTACACCTGTTGTATTTGAACTAGATCAATCGGTTAGTCCAACACCAGGCGAAAAATATTACGTTTCAAATTCTAGCGGGACAGATACATTAAGGATTAGATTAATACGTTATAAATCAAAATTATGATATAATAGGGAGTAAAGGAGTAGTTATGTTAAATCAAGAACAATTATTATATATAGCAGAACCACTTGTGGAAGCATGTGTAGATAAATATTTAGATGGTAATGCTTTTTATTTTAATGCTTTATTAATTGGGCCTTTTCCGCCATATAGATTAGAATCATATGAAGGAGCTGGACACAATCAATATGTTGTTTTAAAAGCATTATATAATTATCAAAAAAAACATCCAGAAATTGACATTGAATCTATTTTAAAAACTACACTTATTACTTTTCAAAAACATGTAAAAAATGTTATTACTGTTGAATTTTTTTTAACTTATGTTGATGCTGAATTAAAATATGAAAAAGAAAAAATATCTCCTTTTAATATAATAAACGAAGAGTTTCTAGAAGAAACGAAAAAACAAGTATTAGAAAATAAAGAAAAAATAATGGAAGATAAAAAAGATCTTAATTTTGATGTTTGGTATGAAAATTTATTTAAAGGATTTGAAGAAAGACACGGAATTAAATTTAAATGAACTTTAGAGAACAATAAAATAGATTGATTAAAACCATTTTATTATCAGTGGTTATTTAATTATTGAGGTATTATGATGAACATATTAACTAAGCGATTGGAAGCATTAGTTGAAAGAGGATATAATATAGAAGATGTTGTTAATCTTTCTAGTTTTTCTGATGAAAACATTAATGATGTAAGTGATTTTATTTTTAATAAAGATTCATATAATATTGAAAAGGTTGAAAATCCAGTAGCAATTTTTGCTGGTGGACAACCTGGAAGTGGTAAAAGTGTATTAGCATATAATTCAAAGATGAGTAATCCTAACTTGTTTATTATATGTGTTGATAATTATAGGTCTTATCATACAAACTATTTTGAAATCGAAAAATTAGTTAAAGAGCATTGGATAGATAGAATTGAAACAAATAATGATAGCCCCGGGAATGATATTGCTGATTTTACTCATGATTTTTCATGTATTATTTCTGACAAATTGACTGAAAGAGCTATGAAAAAAGATGAGTTTGGAAAGTCATACAATATATTTATGGAATGGGCTATGAGAGAACCTTATGGTCCTATGGAAACAATGAAACAACTAAAAAGATATAATTACATCATAAAAGTAATGTTTATATGTGTACATAAGAGCATTTCGCTAGAAGCATGTAATTTAAGATCTGATGTTATGAAAGATACCGGGATATTTATCCGAAAAATTCCTGAAGATTATCATAATCACTGTGCTGATTCTCTTCCAAATAGTGTAAATGTTTTATATGAGGAAGGTTATAAAAACAAACTAATTGATTATTTAATACTATCTTTAAGAGATGGCTCTATTATTTGGCAAAATGGAGATTTACCTGATCCGGGTTCTATTTACTATGAATATTTAAATAATCTTGATTTAACAAAGAAATTTAATAATAATGAAACATTAGCATTAATAAATAATAAAATAGAATTAAGTGGAAAAGATATATTGGCTGTTTAAAAACTAAAGCATTAATTTGCTTTTTTTTAATGTATAATAGTTTTAGGTGGAATTTATGTACAAAGAAAAATTAAATTTATTGCCTAATAAACCAGGTTGTTATTTGATGAAAGATAAGAACAATATAATCATATATGTTGGTAAAGCAAAGGATTTAAAAAAAAGAGTTTTATCATATTTTAATAAAGCCCATAATGGTAAAACAGGATTGTTAGTAAGTAATATTAATGATTTTGAATTTATATTAACTGATTCCGAATTGGAAGCCTTATTATTAGAGATTAATTTAATTAAGAAGTATGAACCAAAATATAATATATTATTGAAAGACGACAAAACATATCCATATATTGAGCTAACTAATGATAAATATCCTAGACTGGTAGTTACTAGAATAAAAAGCAAAAGAAAAAGTACTGGCAAATTATTTGGCCCATATCCAAATGCATATGCTGCTAAAAAAACAGTAGAAATAATAAATAGAATATATCCCTTAAGGAAATGCATTAAAATGCCAAAGAAGGTTTGTTTATATTATCACATAGAGGAATGTTTAGGATATTGTGAATATAACGTTGACAATAATGAATTAATTGAAATGATAGATCAGATAACTAAATTCTTGAATGGAAATAATACTATAATATTAAAAAAGATTAAAGAAGAAATGAATAACGCATCATTAAAACTAAACTATGAAAAAGCTTTAGAGATGAAACAATATTTAGAATATATTGATATTGTTCTTACTAATCAACATATTGATTTGAAAGATAATATTGATAGGGATATTATTGGTTATTATTCTTTTAATAATTATTTGTCAATAAAAGTTTTATCTTTAAGAAGTGGGAAACTTGTAGAAACTAAATCGAATATATTTGAAATAATTGAAGATGTTGAAGATGAATTGACTTATTATATATCAGTTTATTATAAAAATAATACACAGCCAAAAGAACTATTGATTACAAGTAATTTAGATTATAAATTGATAGAAGAATCAACTGGGATAAAAACTATTATTCCATTAAAAGGTAGAAAAAGACAATTATTGGATATGGCTAATAATAATGCAAGAGTGTCATTAGAACAAGAAATCGAGTTGATTAAAAGAAAAGATCAATCTATAGAATCTGCTTTAGAACAATTAAAAGAAATTGTAAATACTGACAATGTAAATAGAATTGAAATATTTGATAATTCACATTTGTTTGGATCATATTCAGTAAGTGGTATGGTAGTTTTTACTCTTGGAAAACCCGATAAAAAAGAATATAGAAAATTTAAGTCAGAAAGTGATGCAAAAGATGATTATAATCTTATGAAGGAAGTAATCTATAGAAGATATTACAAAGTATTGATGGAAGGGTTAGAAAAACCAAATTTAATCATAGTAGATGGTGGTAAAGCTCAAATAACTGCTGCACAAGAAGTATTAGATAGTTTAAGCCTTAACATACCAGTAATTGGATTAATAAAGAGTGAAAAGCATAAAACAAATAAATTGATGTATAATAATCGGCAAGTTGATTTGAATAGTAACTCTAGTCTGTTTCATTTGATAGAAAGAATGCAAGATGAAGTACATAGATTTACTATTAACTATCACAAAAATATTAGATCAAAAGGATTAGTTTCTAGCATATTAGATGAAATACCAGGTATAGGAGAAAAAACAAGAACTAAAATATTAACTAAATATCCAGATATTAACAAATTAAAAGAATTATCTCTAGAAGAATTAAATAAAGAATTTAATAAAAATATCGCAAATAATATATATCAATATTTTAATAAATGACACCATATATTGTTTATATAAATTGACAATATATGGTTTTTGTGTATAATAAACCTCGGTAATTAAAAGAGGGGTATTTATGGCTGATAAGAA
>CAYRXC010000004.1:0-43168 GCA_964428195.1 uncultured Muribaculaceae bacterium
TGCGTGACAGGCAGACGTGTTAACCAACTACACCATAGAACCATTTAAATAATGCCCTTTAAGTATACTAAATTTAAATTAAGTAGTCAATATTTATTGCACATTATTTAATATATTCATTATACCACATAGGATAAGAAGAGAATGACATTTTTTCTATTTTAACAGGATGAATAAATTCTATGCTATATGCATATAAATGTATTTGTATACCAACCCTATCTATTCCATATCTTTGATCCCCATAGATTGGATGGCCTATATTAGACAATTGAACTCTAATTTGATGATGCCTACCTGTTTTTAAATTTACTTCTAATAAAGACATATCATTTTTATAATTTAATTTCTTATATTCTAATATTGCTTCTTTTCCAAATTCTTTATTAGTAACACTAGATGTATTTGTTTCTTCATCTTTTATTAAATAATCAATTAAAGTATCTTTTTCTTTTGTATTTCCATGAACAAGAGCTAAATATGTTTTATTTACTTTATTATTTCTAAAATCCTCACTTAATCTACTAGCTGCCTTAGAGGTTTTAGCAAAAAGCATTATTCCACCTACTGGTCTATCTAATCTATGAACTAAACCAAGGTAAACATTACCCGGTTTATTATATTTATCTTTTAAATATGATTTAATCATAGTAAATAAATCAATATCCTTTGTATCATCGGATTGAACCAATATGTTTGGTTCTTTAATAATCACTAATATATGATTATCCTCATATATTATATTTAAATTATTCATCTTTTTCCCATCTTCCATATATTCCACAAGGTAATACCAAACCATCTTTTGATTCAATCCCTATTTCATCAGAAGATATTACACCCTTTTTATTAATAGTTTTAATTAGTAGGTTTTCTAATACTTTAGATGATAACCCTGTAGTATATGAATTAATTATTACAAATAATGGATCATCAGATAGCAAATCTTTGCATATATTTAATAATTTATATAAATCTTTTTCTATATCCCAAACTTCTTTATTGGTACCTCTTCCATAAGAAGGAGGATCCATGATTATAGCATCATATTTATTTCCTCGTCTTACTTCTCTTTCGGTAAACTTAATTACATCATCAACAATAAACCTAACAGCTTTATCGTTTAGATTTGATGCTTTTACATTTTCTTTTGCCCAATCAACCATACCTCTAGAAGAATCCACATGAACAACAGACGCTCCTGCTGAAAGGCAAGCTAACGTTGCTCCTCCTGTATACGCAAATAAATTAAGTGCTTTTATTTCTCTATTGGATTTCTTGATTTTTTCTATCATATAATCCCAGTTTATTGATTGTTCAGGGAACACTCCGGTATGCTTAAAACTCATTAGTTTTACATTAAAAACTAAATCTTTATACGATATTTTCCAAGAAGTAAGATTCTTATTATTCTCCCAAGACCCTCCACCAGTACTACTTCTATGATAAAAGGCATCATAATCAAACTTTTTATTATCATTCCATATTACTTGAGGATCAGGTCTTACTAAACAATAGTCTTTCCATCTTTCTTGTTTATATCCATTGTCTAAATCTAATAATTCATAATCTTTCCATTTACTTGCTATCTTCATATTTAAAAAAATAGAATTTCTTCTATTCTCCTATCATTTCTTCTAGTAAATCTAGATTCGCAAACCCTTGTCTAACATCCGCTTGTTTTCCATCTTTATATACTATCAAAGTAGGTATAGCCATTATGCTATATTTCATAGCTAGCTCTTGTTCTTCATCTACATTTACTTTCAATACTTTTACTTTAGAGTGTTTACTTGCTAAGGTTTCAAGTATAGGCGCTAACATTTTGCATGGTCCGCACCAGTCAGCATAGAAATCAACTAATACAATTCCTTCTTTTATTTCTTGATCAAATTCTTTTTCAGTTATATGTTTTACCATTTTATTCCTCCTTTGGCATTAACTTTCCTTCATTAACTAATTTTGTTATGTTATCTTTTGCAATTATACCACTTTCTTTTATTACTTCTAGTATTTTTTCGTCCATATTCTCTTTGTCAATATCAGTTTTTATATCTTCTTTTTTGATATCAAAAATCTTATCAAACATATCCATTGTAGTATCTGTAACTTTTGCTAAAATTGGTGTATAATCATACATTATTTCTTTCCCTTTAGATTCTTTAACCATTTTTATATTAAAGATTGGAAAAGATAAAATTAATAACACAAAGTATATTATAACATAAGATTGCAATGCTCCTACTAATAACCCTAATATTTTAGAAGGTATTGCTAATATTACGGTCCACTTAAGAACCTTTTCTATTATTCCGGTTAATGCTACAACCACTTTTAATACAATAAACAAAACTATAAGAAGTATTATAAAAGAGATTACTTCATATAAAAGTAAATTTAATGATGATAAACCTCCAAATTTAAAAAACGGAAAATTGCTATATAAGAAAGTTGCAAGCAGAGATTTAAATTTAAATGCTAAGAAGAACACTAATATAGTACCAACAAATATTACTGTAGACTTAATAAAGCCTCTCTTAAACCCAACAACTGCTCCTAATCCAATACCTAAAATTATTAAAACATCTACTAAATTCATATATACCTCTATTATCATTATACTATAAAATAATATCTTTTTATGATAAAATTATTGTGGGATGTGTATTATGGAAAAAAACAAAACAAAAACCTTTAGTTTTAAAGTATCAGATACAGTAAAAGATGAATTAATTGAGTATTTTCAAGACAAAAAAAGAGAAAAAACTCCTCAATATGCTTTGTTTCAAGCAAATGAAGAAGATACTGTAGTTACCCTTTATGAATCTGGAAAAGTTGTATTTCAAGGGATAAGTGCAGATATAGACGCTAATATGTGGAGAGAAAGAGAAACTTTAGTATCTGGAAAAGCTCCTGAAGAAAAAGAAAAGAAAGATAAAGATAAAAAGGAAGATAATACTGATTATTACTTCATAAATTCTATAGGATCTGATGAAGTTGGTACAGGAGATTATTTTGGACCAATTGTAGTAACAGCATCTTATGTATCTAGAAAAGATATATCTTTCTTAGAAGATCTTGGAGTAAGAGATTCAAAAAAGATTAATGATGATAAAATAAAGATCATTGCACCTTCTATTATTAAAAGAATTCCTCATGTAACTATAAAGTTAAATAATAAAGAATATAATGATAACTATAGTGAAAAAACTAATATGAATAAGATAAAAGCAATCCTTCACAATAAAGTATTATATCAACTTTTAAATAAAGATAACTTTAATTACGATATGATAGTAATGGATGAGTTTGCTAAGAAATATGTATATTTTAGTTACTTAAAAGAGATTAGTACTGTTGTTAGAAATATTACTTTTACTACTAAAGCTGAAGATAAATGTTTATCAGTAGCTTGTGCTTCAATAATAAGTAGGTACATATTCTTAAGAGAAATGGATAACATATCAAAAGAGTTAGGAATTGAAATACCAAAGGGGGCTAGTACTAAAGTAGATGAAGTAGGAAAAGAAATAGTAAAAAAATTTGGTGAAATCAAATTAAATGAAATAGCAAAACTAAACTTTAAAAATACAGACAAAATAAAAAATCTAGAATAAATCTAGATTTTTTTTATAGACCTTTGGATTTAGGTGCTAGTACTATATCTTTTGCAATATTTAACGCAACATCTGGATTATCAAAATCTATGTCCCTATTTGCTTCACAAATTGAATTCAAAACTCTATATTCATATGTCTCTTTTGATTCTTTTTGCCTATATCCATCATATTTCGGATCATCATTATCATAATTCATATATGCTAATAAATCTCTTTTAATTTCTTCGGGAAAAAATATTTCCGATTTATTATCAGCTACTCTAGTGTATATTCTAGATAAAAAATACATAACCCTATGCCCATATGTCTCTTTTGATTCTTTTTGTCTATATCCGTCATATTTTGGATCATCATTATCATAATTCATATAAGCAATAAGCATTCTTGAAAATCCAAATCTATCTACAAAAGTATCTTCCTTTTCAGTTTCATTATGCTTATTATTATCAAGGCTTTCAAACATATTTTTCTCTTCTCCTTTCATTAATTTTTATGAGTATTTACATCCCAGACTTTCCCATCATTTTTTTAATATATGCTATAGCTTTTTTATCATTAAATTTATAAAGCATATTCATAAATTTAGCATCTTTTCCAACATATAGCTTAAAGGTATCTTTTTCTATTCCTTTTATTATTTGACTAGCCGCATCCGGAGCAGTAGTCATTTTCATCTTACTTTCGCCTGCACTAACATTCATTTGAACATTTGAATTTTTTGCTATATCAGTAGCTATCGCTCCAGGGAATACAATCATAATCTTTAGACTAGTACCTAAAGCTTCTGCATACAATCCTTCAGTAAATAATTTTAATGCTGCTTTTGAAGCTCCATAAACTGTTTGCCCGGGGAATGGGAAGAACCCTCCCATACTTGATATATTCGTAATATTAGCTATTGGCCTATTCTTTAATTCTGTAATAAATAATTTTGTTAATTTAAATGGACCAAAGAAATTTATATTCATCACTCTGTTTATTGTATTCATATCTAATTGTTCTACATTTACAAATGGTTGAATAATTCCCGCACAATTTATCAAACAGTCTACATCTTGATGAATTGCAAAATACTCTTTCTTAAAATTTTCTAGAGCTTGATCATCTGTAACATCTACCCTATGAACAGATAATCTGTCGTTGTTTAACTCAGATTTTAAATTATTTAATCCCTCTTGATTTATGTCTAATGCTGCAACATATGCGCCTTTTATTAATAATTGTTTTACCATTTCTTTGCCCATTCCAGCTGCCCCACCAGTAATGATAACCTTTTTATCCCTTAATTCCATAAAATTCCTCCTTGTAATAATTATATTATATACATCAATATAAAAAAACATATATATATTATATTTACATATGTTTTACTATTTTAAAATTCTTCTTCCAAAGAGAACTCTACATTTTCTTCTATCCATTCTTTTCTTGGTTCTACATTATCTCCCATTAAAACACTTACTCTTTTTTCCGCTAAAACAGCATCTCCAATGTTAACCTTAATCAAAGATCTTGTTTCAGGATTCATAGTAGTATCCCATAATTGTTCAGCATTCATCTCCCCTAGTCCTTTATATCTTTGTTTCCCTTTAATGGTTTCTTTTACATTCCTTAATTCCTCATCAGTATATATATATTCGAATTTTTTATTAGTATATTCTAGCCTATATAATGGAGGAAGTGCAATATATAATTTTCCATTTTCGATCAATGGTTTCATATACCTATAAAAGAATGTCAATAGTAGAATTTGAATATGTGCACCATCATCATCAGCATCAGTCATTATTATTATTTTGTCATAATTACAATCTTCTATATTGAAATCATTACCTACTCCAGCCCCAATAGTATAAATCATAGTGTTTATTTCTTCATTCTTAAATATCTCTTCAAGTTTTGCTTTCTCAGTATTAATTACTTTTCCTCTCAGAGGCAATATAGCTTGAAATCTTCTATCTCTTCCTTGTTTTGCAGATCCTCCAGCAGAATCTCCTTCTACTAAAAACAATTCATTTTTACTAGAATCTTTACTTTGAGCAGGAGTTAATTTGCCACTCAAAACTTTTTCTTTTTTTCCACCATTATTTTTTCTTGCTTCATCTCTAGCTTTTCTTGCTGCTTCTCTAGCTAACTTCCCTTTTAAAGCCTTATCCAATATAGAGGTAGCTGATTCTTTATTCTCTTCTAAGTAAAATCTTAGCTTTTCAAATACTATACTCTCTACTACAGTTTTTGCAATTGGAGTGCCTAATTTTGATTTTGTTTGGCCTTCAAATTGAAGAATAGATTCAGGAATTCTTACAGATAAAATTGCTGTAAGCCCTTCTCTTACATCGCTACCTTCGAAAGTTTTATCTTTACTTTTTATATACTCATTTTCTTTTGCATATTCATTAAATGCCCTTGTTATTGCAGTTTTAAAACCAATTTCATGAGATCCTCCATCTGGAGTTTTAACATTATTAACAAAAGACACTATATTTTCAGAGTAACTATCAGTATATTGAAGAGCCACTTCTACTTCTATTTTGTCCCTTTCTGATCCAAAATGAAAAACATTATGAATTGGCACTTTGTCTTCGTTAATATATTTAACAAAAGCTTCTAATCCATTTTCATAATTAAACTTTTCTTGTTTCTTATCAGCTTCATCTATTATTTCTACAGTTAATCCCTTTAATAAAAAAGCACATTCTTGCATTCTTTCGCATACAGAAGTAAAACTTATATTATTGGTTGAAAAAATTTCTGAGTCAGGCATAAATCTAACAGTAGTACCAGTTCTATTTGTAGTTCCTATCTTTGTCAAAGGTTTTGAAAGATGTCCTCCATTTTCAAACCTAATGAAAAATTCCCCACCATCTCTTTTAATAGTTACTTCCATCCATTTACTTAATGCATTTACAACAGACGCTCCTACACCGTGTAGTCCTCCGGAAATTTTATATCCAGAATCAGAAAATTTTCCTCCTGCATGCAATATCGTATATATAACTTCTGGAGTGCTCTTTCCACTTTCATGCATTCCAACAGGAACACCTCTACCGTCATCAAAAACACTTACACTTCCGTCAGAATGCAATATTATTTTTATATAATTTCCATAACCGTTTATTACTTCATCGATGCTATTATCTACTATTTCCCAAACTAAATGATGAAGTCCTCTTTTGTCAGTTGAACCGATATACATTCCCGGCCTTTTTCTAACCGAATCTAATCCCTCTAATATTTTTATTGATTTCTCATCATATTGTAATGCCATACAGTTATCTCCTTAACATATAAATTATACCATAAAAAAAAGAAGTCATTCAACTTCTTGTTTTTTTAATTTTTATTTTGTTAAAACTTTTCTCTTATTCTTTATTCCTTGTAATTCAGATTCTAGAACATTTTGTCTTAATAGGTCCGAATTATTCTCAGCTCTTTCATCTATCCTGGATTTTATTCCAGGAGAAAATAACTCTTTTGGAATAACTACAATATATCCACAATTGGAACATCTTTGATAATATTCTTCTTTGTTCTTAAATATTTTTGATTCATTTATAGTGAAATCTTCTTTGCAAGGAACTGTATTTTCGGGTCTTTCTAACGCGTCTTCTTCACTATCTTCAAATGAACAATTAATTTTCAAATTCCATGGAAGCTCATCATTAAGTGATAAATAAACATCTTGTTTTTCTTCTTCAGAAAAATAACTAACATATTTTTTGTCTTCTCTATAATTTATAGTATTCAAAAATATATTGTTTTTTACTCCAACGTCTCAAATTTGTCTGGTTGGCTTTATATCTTTTCTAATAGGAATAGCAGATACATATGCACAATTATTTATTAAATCTTCAAATCTTTCTTCATAACCACTCGTCCAAATTTGCCCATTATTTCTATATCTTTTTAATCTAAAATATTCATCTAATACTTCAAGTTTTATTTTTTTGTTTTTTAAATCTCCAGATTGATCTTTCACATGTTTTCTTACAGCCGCTAATAAATTCCATATTCCTAAATCTGAAGGAAATGAATATCCCCAACTATCTTTTTTTTGTTTTTCTATAGCATTTTTTGCTTTTTCTAAATACTCTTTGTCTTCAATTTGTTTTTCGAAATATTTATAAAAAAATGTGTCTTCTAACTTAGTATCTGATAATAGTGCTATTTCCAAGTTGTTAATTACATTTGACGGAATATTTAAATCATAATTAGAATAAAATGGTCCTAAAATTAATGGTGCATTCTCATGAAAATATTTATATCTCTTAATCAATTCGTTTTTTACATCTTTTTCTTCCATAAACCCTCCGCAATAATTATATCATAAAAATAATTTTTTTATTAAACTAATAAACAGTCTATCTAATGGACATAAATCATAATTTTCCATATTATCTATTGAAGTCCAATTAACAGCTTTATGTTCATTCAATTTTATATCTCCATTTTTATACTTACATAAATATAGGGACATTTCTATAGTTCTAGTTGGATAATCATACTCTTTTTTATCTATATATTTTATTATGTCTATCTCTATATTTAACTCTTCATTGATTTCTCTTTTTAAAGCTTGTTCTTCAGTTTCATTCTCTTCAATTTTTCCACCAGGAAATTCCCAAGTTTCTCCAGTATCTCCATATTTTCTTTGTGCAACTAAAAAATGCCCATCTTTTTCTATTAAAGCCGCTACTATTTTAATCATATAAATCCTCAAAAATAATTGTATCATAAAAAAAGAAGTATAAAACTTCTAATTATTATTCTTCTGTTTTCAATACAAAATGTGTTACATCTACTCCACATACTGGGCATATATAATCTTCTGGTAAAGGTCCTTCTACTTCAAACCCACATACAGTGCATACATATATTTCTTTTTTTTCTTCCATTTTTTCCTCCTTACATTTGCTTTTTGAATGATTTCATAACTTGATTCACTTGCTTTTGAGAAGGGGTTCTTCCCATTTGGCTCATCATAGCTCTAACCATATCTTCATTTATTGGTGGATTTTCTTTCATGTATTTTTTTGTGACATATTTAGATACAAAAAATCCAATTACAACACCAATTACCAATCCTATTACTACATATAAAATATCAGTCCACATATTTCCCTCCTATTCAAATATTACAAGAAATAAATTGTTTTTACAAGTATTTAGAGTAATTTCTCTATTCTTTCAGCAATAGATTTGGAATCAAATTTTAATATGTTATATATATCTTCTTTAGACCCACTTATACCATATTCATCTAAAGTAATAAGATATTTATTATTATATACATATTTATACCAGCTTTGGCTTGATCCTAATTCTAATGCAAACACTTTAGACCCAATAGGTAATAGTTCTTCTTTATATGAATCTTCTTGTTCTTCAAATAGCTCCATGCATGGCATACTAACTACTCTAAAATCTATTCCCTTTTCAAACAATATATCAGCAACTTCTACCGCTAATTGAAGTTCTGATCCTGTTGATATTATTATTCCATTTCTTCTTTTTACTTCTTGTCTTACTATATAAGCCCCTCTAGATACTAAAATAGGATCAGTATTTTCTAAAGTCCTTACCTCATTTCTAGATAATACTATTGCACAAGTTTTTCTTTCCTTTATCAAAATATGCCACATTCCAATAACTTCTTTTGCATCTGCTGGCCTATAAACCCTCAAATTTGGAATGCTTCTAAGAGATGATAACTGCTCTATTGGTTGATGAGTAGGACCATCTTGACCAATATTTATACTATCATGAGTAAATATGTATATACAAAACAAATTCATCAAACATGCAAGCCTAATACTTGGTCTCATATAATCTGAAAAAACTAAAAATGTAGACCCAAACGGAATAGTATTTGATAATGCAAGACCATTCATTATGGCTCCCATTGCGTGCTCTCTAACTCCAAAATATATGTTTTTTCCCGTAGGATTGTCTTTTGAAAATGTTCCATATTTATTTAAGTAAGTTTTTGTAGACGAAAATAAATCAGCACTCCCTCCAATTAAATTGGGAGCATAAAATACTGCAATATTCATTACTTTTGAGTTTATATCCCTTAAAGACATATTATCCATGTCGTCTATATTAGAAAACATATTTATTACATTGTATGTTTTTCTTCTTTCAAAAATACTTTCATATAATTCTTTTTTAAAATCAGATACTTTAAATTCCTGATACATAGTATTCCAACTTCTATATTCAACTTCTACTCTTTCATTAAAATCATTTTGAAAAGCATCTAGGGCCTCCTTAGATATTGCAAAAGGAACATTTCTTATCTCCAAATTATCTTTCAACTGAGAAATGTCTTCTTCTTTTAGAGGCGAACCGTGAACTAAATTAGTTCCTTGATTTACTGACCCTCTTCCAATAATAGTCTTAATCTCAATTAATGTTGGTTTATCAATATTAGTTTTGGCTTTATAGATTGCCCTATCTATTTCATCAATATTTTCCCCATCATTTACTAATTCTACATTCCATCCCATAGCTTCAAATCTTTTTGAAACATTTTCAGTAAAAGATAAATGAGTGCTTCCATCTAGCGAGATATTATTTGAATCATATAAAACAATCAATTTATTTAGATTTAAATGAGCGGCCAATGAAGCAGCTTCATACGAAACTCCTTCCATTAAATCGCCATCTCCAACTAAAACATAAGTATGATGATTACATACACTAAACATTTCAGAGTAATGTTTTTCAGCTATAGCCATCCCAACCGCATTTGCAAAGCCTTGGCCCAAAGGTCCAGTTGTGACTTCAACTCCATCTGTCATTCCATATTCGGGATGTCCGGGAGTCTTTGATTTTACCTGTCTAAATCTTTTTAAGTCTTCTAAGGAAAGATTGTATCCACAAAAAAATAGCATACTATAAAGCAATGCGGATCCATGCCCAGCAGATAATACAAAACGATCTCTATTGACCCATTTCTTATCTTTCGGATAAATTCTTAAATGTTTCAAAAATAAAGTGTAAAGCATTGGAGCAGCGCCCAACACAATTCCAGGATGTCCACTTTTTGCATTATCTATCATGTCAATTCCTAAACATCTAATACTATCAATTATCTTTTTGTCAGTTACTAAACTACTCTTAATCATAGAATAATTTCCTTCCTATTATAGGAACATTATAACACGAGAAAAATATTATAACAATTTATTTTTGAACTAAGAAAAATGTTTCATTTTCTACAATTTTAGTATTAGAACCTTCCTTTTCAAATTGTCCTAAGCAAACAAAAGTTAGTAGCATAACCATCAAGTAAAGTGTAATATAAATTAGTTTTTCTTTTAACCCTTCCATAATCTTTCCCCTTTCTATAAATCAATTAAAACACAAACGTTTGTTCGTGTCAACATTCTATCGAACAAACGTTTGACATTTTACATTTTATGTGTTAATATCTAAACAAATATAAAAAGGAGGCATTATGGATAAACTCACAAAAAGACAAGACGACATATTACAATTCATAAAGAAATATATAGTAAACAATGGATATCCCCCAACAGTAAGAGAAATAGGAAAATCTCTTGGTTTATCTTCCCCAGCTACAATACACTCTCATTTAAGTAATTTAGAAAATAAAGGATACATAAAAAAGGACGAAAACAAAAATAGAGCTTTAGAATTATTAATAGATAACGAATTTGTTGAAAAAGATAATTCCGTTGTCAATGTTCCTTTGCTTGGAAAAGTAACTGCCGGCAGTCCTATAGAAGCCATACAGAATCCAAACGAATACTTTTCACTGCCCGCTTATATGATTCCCAATAGAAAAGAAGTGTTTACTTTGAAAGTAAGTGGAGAATCAATGATAAATGCTGGAATATTTGACAAAGATATAGTAATAGTAGAAAGAACTAGAGATGCAAAAAACGGAGATATAGTCGTAGCAATGAATCAAGAAAATGAAGTTACTTTAAAAAGATTCTTCAAAGAAAAGAACTTTATAAGACTACATCCTGAGAATGAAAACATGGAAGATATAATATTAGATGATGTTACAATACTTGGAAAAGCAATTGGTTTATATAGAAAGTTTTAAAAAGATAGTTCATACTATCTTTTTTTATTTACAGCATTTGATTATTATGATATTTTTATAATGAGGAGGAAAGATGAAAGATTTCCATAAGGATTTTACCAACAAAGAAAAAAGAGAACTAAGAAAGGAATTTGATAACAGTTCAGAAGTTAGGAAACTAAGGAAAGAACTTGAAAAAACAAGGAGCGATTCCTTTCTATTTTTAACTTTTTTTGCATTATATGGTTTTCCAAAACTTGATGATAGCAAAACAAATCTTATATTATTTATAGCTTTTTCTTTACTTTTTGTACTTTACTTTATTCAAAGCATTATAGAGAGTAATAAACTTGGAAAAGCTCATTTAGAAGACTACACAAAATGGTTAAAAGAAAAAGACATTAAATACTAATTAGATAGTTTATACTATCTTTTTTGTTATATAATAATTATATGGAGGATATTATGAATGTAGGAACCGTTGTTAGAGGAATAAGAACACCAATCATAAAAGAAGGAGACAATTTAGAAGACGTTGTTATAAAATCTTTGTTAGAAACTAAAGAATCCGAAAAATTTAGTTTCGACGATAGAGATGTCATTGCTATTACAGAGGCAGTTGTTGGAATTAGTCAAGGTAATTATGCCACTTTAGAAAACATTAAAACCGATATTCAAAACAAAATGAAGTCTGATCATATTGGAGTTATTTATCCAATATTAAGTAGAAATAGATTTGCGGTGTTACTAAGTGCAATTGCAAAATCTACCAAGAAGATTACAATGTTACTTAGTTTTCCATCTGATGAAGTTGGAAATGATATATTATTCAAAGATGATTTAGAAAAGAATAATTACAATTTAAATTCAGTAATTAATGAAAATGATTATAATAAATATTTTTCTCATTTTAAACACATATTTACTGGAGTAAATATGATAGAGTTTTATAGAAACTTATGTTTAGCTGAAAATTGTCAAATAGAATTTGTACTATCAAACAATCCAGAAACTATTTTAGATTACACAAAAGATATATTAATAGCAAATATACACGATAGGTTTGAGACTAAAAAGAAATTAGAAAGACCAGGAGTAAGAACACTGCTATTATCAGAAATAATGAATGAAAGCATAAATGGAAGCGGATATAATAAAGATTTTGGCTTACTAGGTTCTAATAGATCTACAGACAACAAAGTTAAATTATTTCCAAGAGATGGAGAAATACTAGTAAATAATATTCAAAAAAGATTAAAAGAAATAACAGGAAAGACAATAGAGGTTATGATATTTGGAGATGGAGCCTTTAAAGATCCTGTTGGAAAAATATGGGAACTTGCTGATCCCGTTGTTAGTCCTGCTTATACAAAGGGATTAGAAGGAAGCCCAAATGAGATTAAATTAAAATATTTTTCTGAAAACAAATATAAAGGCTTATCTGGAGAAGAACTTAATAATGCTATAAAAGAAGAAATAAAACATAAAGAAAAAGAACTTGTTGGTCAAATGGCTACACAAGGCACTACCCCAAGAAGATACACAGATTTATTAGGAAGTCTTTGTGATTTAACAAGTGGAAGCGGAGATAAAGGAACTCCCGTTGTGTTTATTAAAGGATATTTTAAAAACTATTCTGATTAATCTTCAAAATCAGGAATATATTCTATTATATCTTTCGGCTGACAAGCTAACGTTTTACAAATTGAATTTAATATTTCAAACCTAATTGATTTAGACTTACCTTTTTTTAATATAGATAAATTAGATTCAGTGATATTTAATATTTTAGATAATTCTTTTGATGACATTTTTCTATCTGCTAATACTCTATCTAATCTCAAAACAATCATTTATTTTTCTCCTTTGTTAATAGATTTGTAAAGAGTATAACACATTTATTGTCATTACTCAATAATTTGTTATTGTTTAATAATAATTCTATGTAAAAAGGTGTCTTTTTTTATAATAATTGAACAAAAATGTTCTTTTATTTTTGTCTTTGTGTTAGAATGAAATTATACAAAAATAAAGGAGTCGAATATGCAAATTATGGGGTTACAAAAAATGACTTTGTTAGACTATCCGGGATACGTTGCTGCAACTATATTTACTGGAGGATGCAATTTCAGATGCCCATTCTGTCAAAATGCTTCTTTAGTAAATATGGAAGAAGAAATTATCGATGAAGCTTACATATTTAAATACCTTGCAGAAAGAAAAAAATATTTAGACGGGGTATGCATAACCGGAGGAGAGCCTACTTTGCAAAAAGGTTTAATTGACTTTATAAGAAAAATAAAAAACATGGGTTACAAAGTAAAATTAGACACAAACGGAACTAATTCTCAAACGATAGAAATACTAATCGATCAAAACCTATTAGATTTTGTATCAATGGACATCAAAAATTCAAAGGAGAAATATAGCCTAACATCTGGTGCAAATGTAGATTTATTGGAGATTGAAAAAACAATCGCTCTACTAAAAAAAAGCAACATTGATTACGAATTTAGAACTACAATAGTTTATGAATTCCATAATGAAAAAGATATAGAGGATATTTCTATTTGGCTTAAGGGTTCAAAAAAATACGTTTTACAACAATTTCAAGACTCCGGAAAATTAATACAAGATGGGTTACATGCTCACAGCAATGAAAAATTGATTGAATTTAAAAAAATATTTGAGAAAAATATTGATAATGTACAAGTAAGAGGTATATAGAAAAGGAGAGATAATATGTACAAAGTAAGAAAAAGAGATGGAAAGATTGTCGAGTTTAAAATTGAAAAGATTGGAAATGCCATTAAATCAGCTTTTGAGGCAGAAAATAAGGAGTTTACTGATAACGTAATAGATTTTATAGCGCTTAAGGTAACTTCAAATTTTGAGCCTAAAATTGTCGATGGAATCATATCAGTAGAAGATATTCAAGATAGTGTTGAAGAAACTTTATCTTTAGCTGGATATCCAGATGTTGCAAAAGCATATATTCTTTATAGAAAACTACATGAAAAAATGAGAAATATAAAAGAAACAGTATTAGACTATAAAGATGTTGTAAACAAATATTTAAATGTTAGTGATTGGAGAGTAAAAGAAAACTCTACTGTTACCTATTCAGTTGGAGGTTTAATATTAAGCAATTCTGGAGCTATAACTGCTAATTATTGGTTGAGTGAAGTATACAACGATGAAGTTGAAAAAGCTCATAAGAACGCAGATATTCACGTTCATGATTTATCAATGTTGACTGGTTATTGTGCTGGTTGGTCGTTAAAACAATTAATTCAAGAAGGATTAGGTGGAGTTCCTGGAAAGATTACATCGTCTCCTCCAAAACATCTTTCAACATTATGTAATCAAATGGTTAACTTTCTAGGGATAATGCAAAACGAATGGGCAGGGGCTCAAGCATTCTCTTCATTTGATACATATTTAGCGCCATTTGTAAAAGTAGATAATTTAACTTTTAAAGAGGTTAAGCAAAGTATTCAATCTTTTGTATATGGAGTAAACACTCCTAGTAGATGGGGAACTCAAGCACCATTTACTAATATTACTTTGGATTGGGTTGTTCCTAATGATTTAGCAGAATTAAATGCTTTAGTCGGTGGAAAAGAAATGGATTTCAAATATAAAGATTGTCAAAAAGAAATGGATATGGTAAATAAAGCCTTTATAGAAATAATGATAGAAGGAGATGCCAACGGAAGAGGATTTCAATACCCTATTCCAACATATTCAATAACTAAAGAATTCGATTGGAGTGAAACAGAAAACAATAAATTATTATTTGAAATGACAGCAAAATATGGTACTCCTTATTTTTCAAATTACGTTAATAGTGATATGGAACCAAGCGATGTAAGAAGTATGTGCTGTAGATTAAGACTTGATCTTAGAGAATTAAGAAAGAAATCCGGAGGCTTCTTTGGAAGTGGAGAATCAACAGGTTCTATTGGTGTTGTAACATTAAATATGCCTAGAATCGCATTTCTTTCTAAAGATGAAAACGAGTTTTTCGAAAGACTTAACACTATGATGGATATCGCAGCAAACTCTCTAGATACAAAAAGAAAAGTAATAAACAAGTTTCTAGAAGCAGGTTTATATCCATACACCAAAAGATACTTAGGTTCATTTAACAATCACTTTTCCACTATTGGATTGGTAGGTATGAATGAGGCTTGTTTAAATGCAAATTGGATTAATAAAGATTTAACTGACAAGGAAGCACAAGATTTTACTAAAAAAGTATTAAATCATATGAGAAATAGACTTTCAGATTATCAAGAAAAATATGGAGATTTATTCAATCTTGAAGCAACTCCAGCAGAATCTACAAGTTATAGACTTGCTAAGCATGATAAAGAAAAATATCCAAACATTATTACAGCTTCTTCTAAAGAAAATGAAACTCCATACTATACAAATAGTTCACATTTACCAGTTTCATTCACAGAAGATGTATTCAAAGCATTAGAAATACAAGATGAATTACAAGTGTTATATACATCGGGAACAGTATTCCACGCTTTCTTAGGAGAAAAACTTCCTGATTGGAAATCAGCCGCTAATCTAGTCAAGAAAATCGCAGAAAACTTTAAATTACCATATTATACAATGTCTCCAACATATTCAATATGTAAAGTACATGGGTATTTAGTTGGTGAACATTTCGAATGTCCAGAATGTGGTGGTCCTACTGAAGTATATAGTAGAATAACTGGATATTATAGACCAGTTCAAAATTGGAATGATGGAAAAACTCAAGAGTATAAGCATAGACAAGTATATGACACCGGTTCTTCTTATTTGCATGAAAAGAAAAACGATAATGTTGTTACAATAAAAGAATCTCAAAAAATGGAACAAGAAGATAAAATAATGTTGTTTGGAACAAAGACTTGCCCTAATTGTAAAGTTGCAAAAGTAATTCTAGATAAAGAGAATGTTAAGTATGAATATATAGATGCTGAAGAAAATGAAAACATTACAAAATCTTTTAAAGTATCTCAAGCACCAACTTTAGTATTACAAAAAGGTGAAGAACACGAAAATATAGTTGGAGTATCTAATATTAAAAAATATTTAGAGGAATCTAAGAAATGATATATGATATCGTAATAATTGGAGCAGGAGTTGCAGGTATGACTTCTGCCCTATATGCTCTAAGAGCAAACAAAAAAGTATTAATATTAGAACAAGAAACTATTGGAGGGCAAATAGCAACCTCTCCCCTTGTTGAAAACTATCCTGGTTTTATTAGTATAAGTGGAATAGAACTATCAAATAATTTATATGATCAAATTATTAATTTAGGTGTAGATTTTGAATTAGAAAAAGTAATCAAGGTCGATCTCAATAAAGATATTAAGATTATTACTACCGATTACAATGAATATAAAGGAAAAACAGTTATTGTTGCAACCGGTTGTAAGCATAGACCTCTAGGGATAGAAAATGAAGAGAAATATATTGGAAATGGACTATCTTACTGTGTTCTATGTGATGGTGCCTTCTTTAAAGGAAAAGATGTTGCAATAGTTGGAGGGGGAAATACAGCAATTGTAAGTGCAATTTATTTATCTGAAATAGTAAATAAAATATATATAGTTCAAAATTTAGAAAAATTAACCGCTGAAGAAAAACTAATAGAAAAGATTCAAACCATTAATAACATAGAATACTTATTCAATTCAAAAATTACAGGAATAATAGGAAACGAAAAGATTGAAGGTATTTCTATAGAAGACAAAATATTAGATATAGATGGCGTATTTATTTCAATTGGATTAATTCCTCAAAACGAAGTATTTAAAGAACATTTAGAGCTAAGCAAATCCGGTTATATTGTTTCTGATGAGTCATGTAAGACCAATATAGAAGGTGTTTTTGTAGCAGGAGATTGCAGAACAAAAAAAGTAAGACAACTTACTTCTGCTTCTTCAGATGGTACTACAGCCGCAATAGAAGCTTGTTATTATGTAGACAAAATATAAAAAATTAATAGTATTATTAATTTTTTTTTTACATGTTTAACAAATATAGTCTAAAAGCTGCTTTTTTATCTTTTTTACCTGTTTTAATAGCTACATCTAAATCAAATAATTTCAACATATTATTTTTAGCTTCCTCAATAGATATGCTAGAATTTCTAGCTAATTTAACTCTATATGGATGAACATCTAACTCTTTAGAAATATCATACTCAGAATAATTGCTTTCAATAAGTGTCTTAGTTTGAAATATTAACCTAAAATGATCGCCAAGAATGCTAATCAATTTTACCTCTTCTTCATTGATCAATAATAAATCATCATAGATTAATAATGCTTTCCCAATATCTTTACTTGATACTGCATTAATTAACTCAAATATATTGTTTTCTATAGCTTTTGAAGATATATTATTTATATCATCCTTTGTTATAATTTTATCTTCTTTATATAAATCCAGCTTATCTATTTCATTGCTTATAACATCAAGATTATTTCCAACAAAACTATAAAAATAGTTCAAAGTCGATATATCTATTGTGTAGCCCAACCTATCAAATTCATTTGAAATAAATTTAATAGTTTCTACTTCGTTTAATTTATTAAATACATATACAGACCCTAATCTCATCAATTCTTTTATTACTTTTTTTCTCTCATCTATTTTTGATTGAACAGAAAGTATTAATTTATTATCAAAATCGTTTTTTAAAACCTCTCCTAATGTGTCAAGATTTTCCTTATTGTCATTTGAAGAAGTAAGAAAATTACAATTTTTACATACTATAACCTTTTTATCATAAAACAAAGAATAACTTAACAAGTCTTCTTTTACATCATTAAAAAGCATTGTTTCCATATCGTAAATAATAGAAGGTTCATTATTTATTATTTCTTCTATTTTTTTATTTATTAAATATGATTCTTCCCCATAAACTAAAAATAATTTTTCCTTCATATTATCTCCCCGTTACTATTTATTTATTTATGATAATAAATTTAATATTTCCATTTACATCGGTTCTATATGTTATTACTCTATAATTATATATGATTCCAATATTTCTTTATTTGTATGCCCAAACTTGTTATTTTCTTCTACTGAAATTATACCATACAATGGAGTTATGCTTTCAATAAATTCTTTATTAATCCTAATCTTATATCTATATTACCTTAAAAATACATATTTATTAAATTATGTTTTTCAAGAATTTCTTCTTCTTAATTTACTATTTAAACACCATGTGGTAATTACTAGGTATCACACAATTTAAACCAAAATAAAAAGAGCTGTAATTTTACAGTTCCTAATATTATTTTTTTGTTCTTTTAAGTGTATATGCCGAATGTTCTAGATAAACTGATCCACTTAAAGGTTCCCTCCACTTTTCTTCAACACACACCATATCCTCTGCTTCCTTTTTTACAACAACACTTCCTGAATTTAATAAAGAAATAAAATCTTCCTGATAAAAGGTTTCTTTACCATACCCTTCTTCTATTGATCTAAGTTCCACTTTATAACCATCATCTACTTTATATGATTCTTCAACAATTACGCATTCCACCCATTTTTCACGAGTGCCACTTGATTTTATCGCAACTGGACCATAAAGTTCAATAGGATGCATCAATACAAAATAATGCGATTTCTTATCAATACCATATATATTATTCATAATACTTCCTTTCTTGATTATGTATACTACCAATTTATGAAATATATGTCAATTAAAAGTATTATTAAATATGAATAAAACAAGCATTCAAATTTTTTTTAATTATAATGTCTTATTTTTAATAGTCATTATTAATTAATTTTTTTTCTATTACAAACACATTCAATAAAAACATTGGCTACTTTAAAGTGTTCTATCACATTAATTGATTTCCCCATATGATCATAATTTTCACAGGATGATATGTGTTGAAGCACATGATTTTTAAAAAAAGAGAATTACTATTGTAACTCTCTTATAGCACTTAGTTTTTAGTTTTATATTAATCTTTATAACACCTGTTTTTGCTCTGAAAATTCTTCTTTTATTTCATAATATGTTGAAAATGGGATACTTTTATCTTCTAAGTGTGCATTTAATCTATTTATCATTTCAACTACCAGTTGTTTTTCTTCACTCATAAAAGATGCTTCAGGTTTAAACCAATCCGAATACATTTCGCTTAATTTTTTTATAGTTTGATTATAGACCTCAGAATAACCATCTCTGTTTTCCGTTAATTTTATGATTGATACAAGTCTTATAATATCGTTCTCCTGAAATCTTATCCAAAATCCACTTTCTTCTTCAAGTTTAATTACTTCATCAGCCACTTGATTTAAACCGGGTATTTGGGTTCTAAGCACATCAGCTTTTCTCTTCGATTCATTTTCTTTTGCTATTCTCTGTTGCTCCTTTGTAGCCTCATTAGCTGTCATAAGTGGTTTGCTCTTATCGTTCATATGTTCATTAAACTTTTGCATTACAAGATATATTGGCTGTTCTTTCGGATTCGAATAAGTAAAATTTCTTCTCCAACTTTCGTAATTTTCCATTAAATCATGACAAGCCTTATTAAATTCAACTTGAAACTCTGGCTTATCTTCAGTAACTATAACTATGTCTATTAATCGATTTATACGATTTTCTTGATTACTAAATTGATCATAATCTTCATGTACTCTTCCAAATGGTTTTTCTAGTTTTGCTGCTTCGATTGCTAATTCTCCTAGATTAGGATATTCCCTTAATATATCTTCTTTTATTGCTCCTATTCTTTCTTCTTCAGTTTTATAATACGCTGTATAATTATAATCCATACAAACACCTCTATATTTATTATAACAAATATAATGTTTATAATAAAGAATTTTAGAATTAGTATTTATTAACTCTTTCTTTATTTTATCAAATAATTTATGCTTTTGCCCTTTACCAAGGACTACAACTTCTAATCTTATATCCTTTTTTATTCAATTTGATTTCTATGCTTCCATCTAAATCAGTTCTATAAATTTTACTATCATCTAATATATCTAACACTGATTCCTTTGGATGCCCAAATCTATTATTTTCCCCTACACTAATCAAACTATATTTTGGATTAATACTATCTATAAATTCTTCACTTGACGAAGTATACGAACCATGATGTCCTACTTTAAGAAAATCTATATCACTAATATTATATTTACTAATTATATCTTCTTCTACTTTACTACTTGCATCCCCCATAAATAAGAATTTATGATTATTTATTTTAGTATATATAACAATTGAGTTGTCATTTTCATTATCATAATCTTTATTGTTTAAAAATTGAAAATTATATTTTTCAACATTCAGTTCTTTTATACAAGAATGATATTTTATATTTTTGTTTTCTAATACTTTTTTCAATTCTTTTTCTAAATCATTAACTTCACCACAATTAAATATTACATTTTCTATTTTAAAATCATTTACTAAATCAAAAGCCCCACCTATGTGATCCATATCCCCATGTGTTAATATCATATAATCTATCGAAGATAGTCCAATTGATTTTAAATACGGAATAATTCTATCTCTACCTATTGAAAATTCATTTGCTTTCTTATATTCGGTTTCATATTTAAGTACTCCACCAGTATCAATAAGTATGTTTTTATTGTTAGTTAATCTAATTAATATTGAATCTCCTTGACCCACATCCATAAACTCAACACTTGGAAAATTAGCATAATGTATTGACTTATTAATAAATAATAAAACAAGCAATAAGTAAACATATTTAATTTTGAAAAGTAACAGAGTTATTACTATATAATATAGTATTATCAAAATATAGTTTGGTTTTCCTATTACAAAAGATAATAAATCTATGTTTGAAAAGAATAATGAGCTTATTTCTAATATATTAGTCAAAAAGAAAAGAAGATTATCAAAAAAAGGGAAAATAAAACAGATTAAGGACAAAGGAAATAATATAAAAGAAACAAAAGGAACATATATTAAATTAAATACAATGCTTAATAAATTAAATTCATAAAAATTATTTAGTACTATTGGCAAACTCGAGAGAAATGCAACAAAGGAAACTATAAATAAATTCCCTATAAATGATTTATACTTGTTAATCTTGTTTTGAAACAATATTAAATAAGCACTTATTATAAATGAAAATTGATAACCAACACTATACAATAGATATGGATTATATATCAAGGATATAGATAAAGTAAGCATCATTAAATCAAGCATTTTCAAATTTGTTTTTAGTATTTTATTTAAAGTTACTAATATAAAAAATATTCCAGATCTAACTATGGATGCTGTAAAATCAGTTAAAAACATATATATTAATACATATAAAAAAATCAATATATACTTATATTTAAACTTCTCTATTAGTTTTAATAACAATGCTACAACAAAAGTAATATTGGACCCCGATACAGCAAATAGATGACTTATTCCATTTTTTTGATAACTATCTTTTACATTAGAGTCTATATAATACTCTTCTCCGATAATGAATGCATATAAATACTTCTTTGATAATTCAATTCTTTCAATTCTATCTATTATACTATCTTTCAACCTATATCTGAATTTATCATTATTTTTAATCTTCTTAATCTTGTCAATTTTCATTAATAAATGAATATTATTTTGTTTTAAATATTTTCTATAACTAAATTGATTAAACATACCTCCATCTTTAGGAATATTTAGTACACATTCTATGGATACATAATCTCCTAGATTAAATTCATTTTTAAAATTATTAATTTGAATATTATTGTCAAAATAATATGTTCCAATTATGTTTTCTAAACCAATTATTTCTATACTCAATTTATCTCCATCTATTTTATATGAATCAATATATCCTTCTATATGGTTCGTATCAATAGAATATTTTGAATCTTTTTCAAAAGAAGTATAAATTATTGACATAATTACTATAATAAAGCTAAACAAAATATATTTATACTTCAATAAGTTCTTTAATATCTTCAAATAAGGCATCTCCAATTCCTGAAACATTTTTTATGTCTTCAATATTATTAAATGGTGTATTCCCCCTATATTCGATTATTGCTGTTGCTTTAGCTTCTCCAATTTTTGGCAAGTTCATTAATTCCTCTTTTGTAGCAGTATTTATATTTATTTTTGATTCAGTTGGTTCATTTACAATGTTTGTCGTTTCAGTTGTCTCATTAAATTCACAGGCATCATTTACATTATCTATACAAACACATTCCTTTTCAATCTCTCTTATTACCTCAACAATAGTTGGTTCATTCAATCTAGCTTTCGCATCATTTATTTGATTATTACTATAAATGATTACAAGCATTTGATCCCATACTAGTTTGCTCAAATTTATTAAACTAGTATTAGCGTTTTTTGTTAACCCTCCTGCTTTATTTATCAAGTCTATTACTTTATCATTTTTTACACATTTATATACACCGGGGTTTACTACTTCTCCCTTTACATCGACATAACAGCTTTCTTCAATTACTTCTTCATCTTTTTTTGCAACAAGCTCTTCTTCAACTATATTAGTAATTACTTCGTTGTCTTCCTTTTTCAAGTAAAAGAACAAACCCAAAGCAAAAAGAACTATTGTTCCAATAACTATGTATATCTTTTTCATAAAAAAATAACCTCCTAAGAGATTATTTATTACTCAATATTATTGTTCCCTTATTTTGTTTCTTATCGCTTCCTCTTTCTTATGAATACTATTTTCTATCGCCACTCTTTGTACTAATCCCATCGAAATAAATAGATTTAAAGTAAATGAGCCACCATAACTTAAGAAAGGAAGTGGTACCCCTGTTAAAGGTAATAAACCAAATATTCCAACCATATTTATAAGTATATGCAAGAATAAGTACACTCCTACTCCATAACCAATTATTCCTCCCATAAGATTATTTGATGCCTTAGTAATCAATAAAATTCTATATATAATAAAAGCATATAATAAAATTAAAAATATTCCTACAATAAGTCCTAGTTCTTCAACAATTATTGGAAAAATAAAATCCGTATGAGCTTCTGGCAAATATAAATATTTTTGAGTGCTATTTCCAGGTCCTTTGCCAACTAAACCAGAACTATTTAGTGCTATATATCCATTACAAACTTGATAGCCAGGTCCTACTTCATTATATCTATCACATGGTTTAATAAAATTTAACCTATTCCTATGATGTTCATTAAGGAATTCCCCACCGGATAAATACGAATATAATATTACTAAAACCACAGCTGTAACCAAAAATGTCGTAGATGTTTTTAATTTTTTCTTATATCTTTCATCAAATGGTACTGAAAAGAAAATAATCAAGGATAACAAAACTATAATTATAGTTGTTCCTAAGTCTGGTTGAAGTGCAACAAGAACAATAATTGTTCCAATAAAAAGAAAAGGAGAAAGCAATGATACATAATTTCTTATACTTGCTTTTTTGGTACTGTAATAAATAGCCATATATAGTATTATTACGCTTTTCGCAATTTCACTTGGTTGTAAATTAAAAAAACCCAAATCAATCCAACTTTTTGCATTATTGATTGGCTTACCCCATATAATTAAATATGACAATGACGCTATAATTATTAATACAATTAATTTAATCCATTTTTTGTATTTAGTTAAAGGAACCATAATTGCTGTAAAATATGCTGGCAAACCAACAAAGAAAATAATTAATCCTTGTTTTACTATATATTTATAAGTATTTCCATCTTCTACACTTGCTTTTACATAAGAAGCACTAAATATCATAAACAAACCAAAAAAAGCCATAAACATAAATGAAAAAAACAAAGGTTTATCCATCATTTTAATGCTTCTTCTCATGATACCTCCTAATTGTAATTATAGTATCACAATAAATCTCATAATTAAACAATGAAAACATAAGTATACACAAAAAAAACATATTATTTCTAATATGTTTTCAAAGGCTCAAATTATTCTGCTGGTACCCATGGAGTTGTCAAGTTTTCAGCTTCAATTGTTGGAACAGCTCCGTTTATTGAAGTAGCTTGCCATCTGTTGAATCTTCCTGCGCCCTTAATCATTACTGTAAATGTAGGCTCTGATCCAGTTAATGTCAATGTATATCTGCAGTCTCCGTCTGCAGCAGCAAATCCAACTTCAGGCGGACATGCAGTGTATGTAGTAATCGGATCAACTGGTTGAGTTCCTTGAACAAATTGAATTGCATACTCTTGTGATAAATATTTTGCAGCCATTTGTGCTGATTTACCTAGAGATTCTTTTCTTGCATTTTCAATTACATCTAATACTCTTGGAACTGCTACAGCTAAAATAATTGCCAATACAACGATTACAGCCAACAACTCGATCAATGTAAAACCTTTCTTGTTTAGTCTTTTCATAGTTAATTTTTTCCTCCTTCTCAACTATTATGAATTAAGTATATCACTCCTCTTTTTTATAGTCAATAAATATTGTATTTATTTACACAAATTGTTTATTTTTACTATTATATTGGGATCTTTGGTAATTGCTGATCCTATTACTAAAATATCCGCACCTTTATCTAAAGAAAGTTTTGCTGTGTCTTCATTAATTCCGCCATCTATTGATACTTTTACATTTAAACCTCTTTTTATTATTTCATTTTTCAATTTTTCTATTTTTTCCAAACTACTTACAATAAACTCTTGTCCACCTTTTCCAGGTTCAACACTCATGATTAATACCAAATCAATTTTATCTAGTAAATCAAAAATTGCTTCTACATTGGTATCTGGTTTAATTGAAATACCACATTTTATACCATGACTTTTTACCTTTCTAATAGGTGTCATATCTTTCATTGCTTCATAATGAAAAGTAATATATTCAGTATCGTATTGTAAATAATCCTTAATATAGTCATCAATATCTTCTACCATCAAATGAACATCAAGAGGTTTGTTTATGTTTTCAACTATTAACTTTACCTCTTCATATGAAAAAGATTTATTAGATACGAATATTCCATCCATCATATCTAAATGAATATAATCAATATTTTCTTTGTTAATTAACCTTATGTTTTCTAACAAATTATCTCTCATAGACAATAAAGAAACAGAAATCATAGTTCACCTATAAATTTCTTATAATTTTCGTATCTAGAAATATGAATTTTCCCTTTTTCTACATTGTTTTTTACTTCACAATCTTTTTCTTTAAGATGCATACAATCCTTATATTTACATTTTGATTTATAATTATTGAATTCAATTACATTATCTCTAATATCTTCTTTTTTCATGTCTTTTAAATCTAATACCGAAAATCCTGGAGTATCCGCAACAAACCCATTTGCAATTTCCAATAATTCTACATTTCTAGTAGTGTTTTTACCTCTACCTAGTCTTAAAGATATATCTTGTGATAATAGATTTAAACTATCATCAATAAAATTTAGAAGAGTCGATTTACCTACTCCACTTTGACCAATCAAAACAGTAACTTTATTTTCCAATATTTCAGTTAACTCTTTTTTTTCAGTATTGATTATTATTTTATATCCAATTTTTTCATAATAATTTAGATACTCTTCTATAGATTGTTTATCTTTTAATAAATCCATTTTTGTAACACATATGATCGGAGTAATATTATTAAATTCTACTATGTTTATTGTCTTATCTAATAGGTACGTAGAAAATTCCGGATTGATAGCGCTAACAACAATTATTGCTTGGTCTACATTAGCTATATTTGGTCTATGCAATTCACTCTTCCTATCAAATATTCTGGAAATTACCGAATCTTCTACTTCTACTATATCTCCTACTAACACTTGTTTGTTTTCTTTTTTTAAAATACCTTTTACACTACAAGTCAAATATTCATCATTATCTTTTACTATATATTTAGAACCTTCTTTTTTTATTACAATACTATCCATTATAAATCGTTTCCTTCTTCATCTTCTACCTCTTCTAATAGAGGCACTGCAACCATAACTGAAAAAGTAGCTTTTCTT
Source organism: uncultured Muribaculaceae bacterium (assembly GCA_964428195.1). Lineage (GTDB taxonomy): Bacteria > Bacillota_I > Bacilli_A > RF39 > UBA660 > JAAYGD01. The sequence goes on from CAYRXC010000004.1 coordinate 26,701, forward strand.
ATTATCAAAGTATCTTTTGCTCTATTTTGCTCTATTACTGTTCCTTCAGTATAATCGTTTGTTTCAAGTTGAGTAATCGTCAAATTTAACTCATATTTTTCTGAAAACTCTTGAACTTGAGCTATTGTCCATCCAGTCATATCAGGGTATACCACAATATTAGGATAATAAAGAATTATTTGAGTTCCCTTTAGTACTTCTCCTTCTTTTATAGACTGATCAATTACTACATCTTCGGAATCTTTATAATCTTCAACCTTCTCAACTTCTTTACTCTCTATACTAACTATTAAACCTTTCAATTCTAGTTGCCCTTTAATTTCATATATGTTTTTTCCAGTATATGATTCAATTAGTATTCTTTCGGTACCTTTTGATTCATATAAAGTAATCACACTTCCTTTTTTTATAAGTCTACCTATTTCTGGTTCCGTTTTAACTATTAGTTTAGCTTTTATAGCATCACTGTATATTTTTTCGGTCTTAACTGCTACTTCAAAACCAGCTTTAATTAATTTCTCTTCTGCTTCTTGAACTGTAAGTGCTTTTACATCAGGTACTTTAATATCGGGTACTTTTGTAAGTTTTGGAAGCAAAATAATAACCGCAAATATTGATACTAGTATAAATCCAAATATTCCAAATAATATCTTTGACAATTTACTCCCCTTCTCCTCATCATTTATTACTTCTTTTATGATTGGCTCATTTTCAGCAATTTGTTTTTTTAAATCTGGCATAATTTTTGTTTCTCCCAAATCCTCTTCTTCATATTTGTATTTTAAAATTGGAACTTCTTTGTTCTCTTCCTTCAAGCATGTCAATAATTCTTCATGCATTTCTCTTGCGTCACTATATCTATTTTTAGGATTTTTAGCACAAGCTCTCAAAACTATATTTTCTACACTTTGAGGTATATTTGGTTTTGACGCTCTTATTGAAGGTATTTTTTCTTTCATTTGCTTGAGTGCTATTTCAACAGCATTTTCACCCTTAAAAGGAAGATTACCAGTAAGCAATTCATACATTAAAATACCTAGAGAATATATATCGCTTTTTATTGATGCTTCTTTTCCAGTTGCTTGTTCTGGTGGCAAATAATGAACCGAACCCATAACCGAGTTAGTTTGAGTAAGTTGAGAGTTATTTAATGCAGTGGCTATTCCAAAATCAGTTATTTTTACTAAACCATTATCCAATATAAGAATATTTTGAGGTTTTAAATCTCTATGTATTATATATGAATCGTGAGCATGTGATATTCCATCAGTTAATTGTAACATTATATCTATAACTTCATTTAAAGTTAAAGTACCTCTTTTTCTAAGCAATTGTTTTAAATTTTTCCCCTCTATATATTCCATTACAATATAAAAATTTCCCGAATCTTCTCCGACATCGTACATTTCAACTATATTTGGATGACTTAAAGAAGATGCTGATAACGCTTCTCTTTGAAATCTTCTAAGAAATTTCTCATCATTGGCCAAATCTCCTCTTAATACTTTTATAGCAACCTTTCTATTTAGTATTGTATCTTCTCCAAGGTAAACATTAGCCATTCCGCCTTCACCTAATAATCTAATTACTTCGTATCTATTGTTTATTTTTTGATTTTTGGCTATCACTAATATCACCATCCTCTTTAGTTAAGTAAGCAACAGAAATATTATCATTTCCACCCCTATTATTGCTTCTTTTTATTAATCTTGATACCTTTTCTTCCATTGTTAATTCACTATTTAATATCTTTTCTATCTGATCATTATTTAACATGCTAGTTAATCCATCACTACATAGTAATATGGAATCAACATCATCTTCAACATAAAATAAATCAGGTCTTACTGGATTAATTGCTCCTAAAGCTTTCATTATTATATTCTTTTGAGGATGATTTTTAGCTTCCTCTTCAGTTAACCCTCCTGTATTTATCAATAAATTAGTCAATGTATGATCTTTGGTTACCTTAAATAATTTATTTTGTTTTGAAACATATCCGGAACTATCACCTATGTTTGCAAAAAGTAAAAAATCAGTAGTTAGCAAACACACGACAAGAGTTGTTCCCATTCCCTTGCTTTCCGGATTTTCATCTGTATATTGAAATATTTCATCATTGATTTCTTTGTACATTTGTTTTATCCACTCTTCTGCAGAATCCTTATTCCCAATACTTTCTTTCTTTAAAAACTCAGTAGTTAATTTGTTTGTAGCAATGAAAGATGCAATTTCTCCTGCTTTATGTCCTCCCATCCCATCTGCTACTGCCATAATAAATTCTCCATGTTCATTTTTTAATATTAAAACATTATCTTCATTATGAGTTCTAACTTTTCCTGTATCTGTCAAATAAAAGGTTTTCATTATTCCTCCATATTTGTTGATCTTAATTGACCACAAGCAGCCGTTATAGAGTCTCCAAACTTTCTTCTTATGGTTACATTAATACCTTCTTTTTTAAGTATATCATAAAATTGCATAATTTCACAATCTCGACTTTTTTCAAATTGATCATAATTATTTTCATTATAAGGTATTAAATTTACATAGCAATTTATTCCTCTTATAAGTTTTGCCAATCCTAAAGCATCCTCTTTTTTATCATTGATATCCTTGAGCATAATATACTCAAATGTGACTCTTCTATTAGTTGCATTTATGTATTCTTTTACAGCTAAGATTAAATCTTTAATAGGATATATTTTATTGATGGGCATTAATTTAGATCTTAACAAATCATTTGAAGCATGCAAGCTAATTGCAAGATTAACTTGAAATTTTTCTTTACTAAATTCTAGGATTCTTGGAATTATTCCACATGTCGATATAGTAATATGTCTAGCACCCAATGCAATTCCTTTAGGATCATTAACTATTTTAACAAAATTTATAACATTATCATAATTATCGAATGGCTCTCCAATCCCCATTATTACTACATGAGTAATTCTATTTGAAATATCTTTTTCAATTTCAAGTATTTGTTCCACCATTTCATAGGAAAAAAGGTTTCTATTCTTACCTAATCTTCCGCTTTCACAAAAGGAACACTTCATCGAACAGCCTACTTGAGAAGATATGCATAAACTAATACCATAATCATGAAACATTAATACTGATTCTATAGTATTACCATCTTCGAGTTCAAATAAATACTTTATTACATCTGTTGATTCCTCTTTATGTATAATTTTAATAGTATAAAAAGAAAAATTATTATTTAATTTTTCTATTAATTCTTTATTTAAATTAGTCATTGTTTCAAATGACTTTATTCTTTCGACATATAACCACTCAAATATTTGAGTGGCTCTATATTTTTTTTCATTATTACTAGTTAAATATCTTTCCAAATCCTCTTTTGAAACATTATAAATATTACTCATATAAACCTCTCAATTATTATATCATAAAAAAAAGGACTATTGTATTCTCCCTTTTCTTTTAAGTTCCATTCTTTTTTGCTCTAATAGTTCACATTCTTGAGTATCTAGATCAGCTCTCTCCATATCTAAATCTTGTTTTTTTAATATCAATTCCTCTTTTGCTTTTTTTAATAAACTTCCCTTACCAAAATAAAAACCAACACCACAAGTTAAGCAAGCAACAGACAAAAAGTTTTCAATTAAACCATTAGGTTCACTAGTAAGGTCTTTAATAATAAATGCTCCTGAAATAATACCGAGTATTAAAGCCCCACTTTTCCAGGCTTTTAATTCTTTAATTTCTTCTTCTGTTTTTTTGACTTCTGATTCGGTCTCTAAACAAGCATTAACCCTATAAATTTGAATATTAGTTAAATTTAATTCTTCTTTCATATAATATCTCCTAAAAACATTTATATTATACTCTTTATCATTTTAATGTCAAATAAAAAAGTAGATTACTCTACTTAAAAATTTTGTTTTCCTCTTAAGAATGGCGGGATATCTATTGTTGCTTTTGGTTCTTCTGATTGTTTGTGATTTTCTTGATTACTATGAGAAATAGAATTCATTTTTTCTTCTCTTACATTAGTTTTATCAAATCCCGTAGCAATTACAGTTACAATTATTTCATCTTTCAAATTCTCGTTGATTACAGCTCCAAAAATTGTATCTATATCTGTCTTTGCTGCAGCTCTAATTACTTCAACAGCATCTTCAACTTCAAATAAGTTCAAATTTGCTCCTCCAGTAACATTTATTATAGCGTTTGTAGCTCCATCTATGTTTTCTTCAAGTAATGGACTAGTAACTGCTTGTTTAGCAGCTTCAACAGCTCTATTTTCTCCACTACCAATTCCAATTCCAATCAAGGCATTACCACTATTTTTCATTACTACTTTAACATCAGCAAAGTCTAGATTTATTAATCCTGTTACAGCAATCAAATCCGAAATAGATTGAACACCTCTTCTTAGTACATTGTCTACTTCTTTAAAAGCATCTAACATTGGAGTTGTTTTTTCAATAATCTCTCTCAATCTGTCATTTGGAATAACGATCATTGTATCGACATTTTTTCTTAATTCTTCTAACCCAATAACTGCTTGTTGCATTCTCTTTTTTCCTTCGAAAGAAAAAGGTTTTGTAACTATAGCTACAGTCAAAGCACCCAAGTCTCTTGCAATTTCAGCTATTACCGGAGATGCTCCTGTTCCTGTTCCACCACCTAGTCCACAAGTTATGAAGACCATATCTGCGCCATCTAATACTTTCTTTAATTGTTCTTTTGTTTCTAAAGCTGCATCTCTTCCAATTTCAGGATTAGCACCAGCTCCCAAACCTCCAGTAAGTTTTTCTCCAAGTTGCACTTTAATAGAAGCTTTTGATCCATTCAATGCTTGACCATCAGTATTAGCAACAATAAATTCTACCCCTTTAACACCAGAATCTATCATTCTATTAATTGCATTGTTTCCTGCTCCTCCAACACCAATTACTTTTATTTTTGCTAATTGATCCATTTCTAATCCGAACATATTTCCTCCTAATCCAAAAATATTCCAAAAAATTTACCTAAAATAGAGTCTTCGCCTATTCCTTTTCTTTTTGGAATAGATATGTCTTCTTGTTTATCTATCGAGAACATCGAGTATTCTTTTCCTCTAATAGCAAGTTTTTTGTCAAAACTCTTAATTAACCCAATTGCTGTTGAATACTTATTATTTCTTGCACCAATAAGTTCGCTTTTACTGACTTTAGCCCCATTATCAAAGGCTTCATCAACAATATATTGCATTTGTGGTATCTCGCTTGAACCACCTGTAATAATTATATACTTAATTTCCTTGTTTGTTAAGAGAAAAAGTTGTTTTTTTGATAATTCAAGTATTTCTTCTATCCTAGACATAACAATTTTTGATAGATCATATTGATTAATTTTAACCAAATCTCTATTTATTGTCAACATTTCAATTACTTCATTTATCTGTGCAAATTTCTTATGAGCTAATGAATATTTCTCTTTTATTTTTATACTATCCTCATTAGAAATATTATAAATATATGAAATATCATTATCTATGCTTTGTCCGCCTATCTTTAATATTTCAGAATTAATAATTATTCCTTTGTTAAACAAAGAGATAGTGGTAGTATCCCCACCAATATTAATAATCGCTGCCATATCCTTATCTATTTCTTTCGTTCTTATCATTTCATAATCAGCTAAAGGGCCGATATTTACATCTATTACTTTTACTCCTATGCTTTCTAATATTCCCATTATAGAATGAACATTTTTCTTTGGAGTTGTAACCATCATACATTTTACTTCTAGTATCTTTCCAACTAGTCCTTTTGGATCTTTAATATTGCTATTATTATCTAATATAAAATCAATTGGTATTAAAGTAATTAATTCTCTAGAATCATCTATTTTATTTGTAACTGCATCTTGTAAAGCTTGAATTATATGATTACCATTTACTTTTGAATCATCAGTATCGATTGTTGAGGAACCACTTACTAATACATAATTAGCATTATATGAGGGTATATTTGCGACTACTTTATCGATACTTATACCCAATTTTCCTTCAACTATTGCTATTGCTTCTTTTATAGAAATTACTGCTTCATTAGCATCAACAATTAGTCCTCTTTTTATGCCCTTTGATTTTACACATGAAGAAGCTAAAACATTAAGCTTATCATCAGATACCTCAGATACTAATATCTTAATAAAGCTTGTACCAATATCGATACTTGTATATATCTTCTTCATCGTATTCTCCTTATATATTAATTATACTATAAAAACTTTTTTTTTTAAATTTATAATTATTCGCTTACAAAATAATTACCATAATCTAAATGCCAAGTACCTTTTTTTCCCTCTAAAGTAGATAGCAATTCATTATAATAATTTAAGTCTTCAAAATTTTTTATATTAACAAATATTTTTATGTGATCTGTAGTAATAATGTGAAATCTTTCTTGATCTTGTTCTACTTTTGAGTATTCTATTTCGGACAACTTTAGTAATACCTCTGTATCAACCTTATTCATAGCTTTAACAAACTTATCATATATCTCTTTTGACATAGAATTTGTTAATATTGGAACAGAAAAAATATTATTTGTTGTTTTTCCATTGCTTAAAACATATTTGTTGCTTTTGCCATCATAAAAGATTGGTCTATTCTCTTCAACATTAATAGTTACTTTCCCAAGAATTGTTTTTTCCACCTGTACACTATTTATTATAGGGTTTTGCTTCAACCTATTAATTATTCTACTTTTAGTAGTAAAGACCAAACTAGGATAATCTTTTATTTTTGCAATATCAATAATCTCTTGATCAGTTAAATATTTATTATTTTTAACATATATATTCTTTATTGGAAAAGTAATTAAACCATAAATAAAACTACCGATTATATATAAAATCAATAAAAACAAGATAATTTTTTTATAATTTATTTTTCTTTTTCTCTTCTCCATTAATCTCCTAATTTATTATTTCTTGTTCTAGAAATAAATCTACATTAAATTTCTTCTTTACCTCAGATTTTGCCAAATCTATTAAATCTTTTATATCTTTAGATGTGGCATTACCATAATTAATTATAAAGTTAGCATGTTTTAGGCTTATCATTGCACCACCAATTTTTTTACCTTTTAACCCACACTCTTCGATTAGTCTTCCTGCAAAATCATTTTCAGGATTCCTAAAAACACTTCCTGCACTTGGATATTCCAAAGGTTGAGACATCAATCTTTTTTGTTTTCTATCTTCAATTAAATTAGTTATAGCTAAAACATCGCCTTTTTTTAACACTATTTTTGCTTCTAAACAAATATATCCCGGATTTTGTTTTAAAAAGGAAGTCCTATAGTGATAATTCATATCCTTATTATATAAAGTCATTATTTTTAAATCCGGCGTTAATACTCTTACTTCACTAACAATATAGCCCATATCCGACTTATATGCACCAGCATTCATATATACCGCACCACCAACTGTACCAGGAATTCCAGTAGCAAATTCCATTCCTGTTAATCCTAAACCTGATACCTCATATGCCAATTTAATTAAATTATATCCTGCCTCAACAGTTACGACAGATTCTTTTATTTGAAGATTATTAAACTCCTTTAAATTAATAATTATCCCAGTATAATCAGAATCAGTGAAAATAACATTAGATCCATTCCCAAAAACCTTAAATTCAACATTGTTTTCTTTAACTATTTTTAATAGTTGTATCAACTTTTCAATGTTTTTTGGAAAAACAATATTGGCTTTACCTCCTGTTTTATATGTTGTATGTTTATACATGGGTTCGTTCTCAAGAATCTTTCCAATTTTAGCTTTCTTAATCAAGCTTATTATATCCATATTATTCTCCTATATATTCTTTAATTTTATTATATATTTTTGTTGAACTATCTTTTATTTTAAATTGGTTTAGATTGTTTTTTATAACATTTAGTTTATTCTCATTAAATATTAACTCATCTATTTTTTCTATTAAGTTATCCAAATCTTTTTCTTCAAGCAATATTGCTGCATCTTTACTAACTAAGTCCATTGCATTTTTATATTGATGATTCTCTGTAACATAGGGGCTAGGAACCAATATTGAAGGCATAGAAAGAGCTACTATCTCACTCAATGTTGTTGCTCCAGCTCTAGATATTAGTAAATCAGCAGATTTAATTACACTTACAAAATTATCCAAAAATGGTACTATTCTTACATTCTTTATTTCATAATCTTTATATTGATCATAATAAGAATTTCCAGTTATAAATAAAACTTCATAATCTTTACCTTTGAATTCTGGAAGTATTTTTTTCATCATATTATTTACAACCATAGAACCTAAGGACCCCATTACGATTACCACTAATTTTTTATTATCATCAAATCCAATACTCTTTTTCTCAATTTTTTGTTTTAATATAGCACTTTCACTACAAGGATTTCCAGAGAAAAATATTTTCTCCTTGAATCTACCTGCATTATCTATTGTGTTTGGAAAAGAAGTAAATACTATATTCGAATATTTTAATAGCATCTTATTTGTTAACCCAAACACACTATTTTGTTCGTGAATTACAGTTTTAATCTTCAATTTTTTTGCAGAATATATGACAGGTGCAGTTACATAACCCCCAACACCAATAACAATATCCGGTTTGAACTCTTTTATTATTTTTTTTGCTTTTAATACTGAAGATATAAGAAGAAACATTGTTTTAAAGTTTCTAATAATTTTTTTCCTATCAAATCCTCTAATATTTAAACCTATATAATCTATATTTTTTTTGGGAACAATATCTTTTTCCATTCTATCGGTTGTTCCAATATAAAGAATTTTAGAATTCGGGTCTTTTTCCATAATTTTTTCATATATCGCTAGCGCCGGATATATATGGCCACCAGTACCTCCAGCTGTAATTATTGCTCTCATTAAGACCTCCTATTCTAATTCTTTCAAAAATGTATCTATAGATAAAATCTTATCATCTATTTCTTCTAAAGAAATTTCTTTCTTTTCTTCATATTTTTCTTCTTTATCTATACTTTTTTCCAAGAATGAATCTTCAATATTTTCTTTAGATATACTTGATCCAATACTGGATAAATCCATTATTGGAATTTCAGAATTCTTAATTTTTTTGATTTCGTTCTTAACCTTCAAACATATACAATCTCTCGAATTTGTGTCCAATACTTTTAATATTTTTTGAGGTTTACTCTTTACAGGTTTTACTATTAAATTTCCTCTCCTAGATCTTGTCATTTTCTCTATTTCATCTATTCTAATTCTTTTAGAGTTTCCTTTGTCCATAATAATTGTTAAAAATTCCGAATTTGGTATAAGGCCACTAACAACATGGTCACCCTTTAAATTGATTGTTTTTACTCCACTTGTCCTTATTCCAGTCATAGATACTTCATTTAAATCAAATCTTAATGCATATCCAGAATCAGTAACTACCAAGAAATCATTTCCTCTATTTATTAAAACACTTATAACTTGATCGTTTGATTTAATTTTCATATTTGACATTGGTTTCGAATACCTTTGCACTTCATACTCAGATAATAAAGTTCTTTTTATCATGCCTTGTTTTGTAATAGAAGTAATAACTATATCATCTTTAAAATTATAGACAGGAATACATCCAACAATGGTTTCTCCTTCTTTTAATGGGATAATGTTGCTAATATGTTTTCCTAGATCTTTCCATTTGGCATCAATAATTTCATGAACTGGCAAATATAAATAATTACCCATATTTGTAAAAAGGAGCAATATATTTGTGGTATTCATCTCGAATAGTCCTATTACGTAATCTCCTTCTTTTAGTGCTGTTTCTTCATCTTTCAAAGCTCCATACGACTTTAAAGATACTCTCTTTACATATCCTTCATTAGTAACGACAACTATCGCATCTTCTTTAGGTATAATTAAAGAACTATCGATCTTAATTTCACTGAATTCTTCGACTATCTTTGTTTTTCTTTCATTTCCATACTCTCTTTTTATTCTTCTTAATTCATTTTTTATTACTTCTAATAACTTTGATTCATCTGTCAATATTCCAAGAAGTCCATTTATAATAATGTTCAAATTTTTTAATTCTTCTTCAAGTGATACAACATCTGTATTAGTTAATCTATATAATTGCAATAATACAATAGCTTCAGCTTGAAGTTGAGAAAATCCAAATTCTTTTGATAAATTATCTTGAGCTTCTAATTTGTTCTTACTCTTTCTAATTACTCTAATTACTTCATCTAATATACTCATCGCTTTTAAAAATCCTTCAACAATGTGTAGTCTTTCTTTAGCATGTTCTAAGTCAAATTTAGATCTTAAAGTAACTGTCTCTTTCTGATGAGAAATATATGCATCCAAAATGTCTATAATGCTTAATTGTTTTGGTCTTCTATTTACTATAGCAATAACATTAAAATTATATGATATTTGCATTTGAGTGTTTTTCAATAAATAATTAAGTATTAATTCCTCATTAGCATCTTTTTTTAACTCTACTACTATTCTTAAACCCTCTCTATCGGATTCATCTCTTGCCTCAATTATTCCTTCAATTTTTTTGTTTACTCTAATTTCGTCAATTTGTTTAACCAATAAAGCTTTATTTACTTCATAAGGGATTTCTGTAATTACTATTATATTCTTGCCTTTTTGTTTTTCAATTTCTGTTTTAGCCTTTAATATTACTTTCCCTCTACCTGTTTTATACGCATCTTCTAGACCACTCTTACCTTCAACGATACCTCCCGTAGGAAAATCTGGCCCAATAAGTATATTCATAATAGTATCTACCCTACAATTAGGTTGATCTATTCTATGAATCGTAGCATCTATTACTTCTCCTAAATTATGAGGAGGAATATTTGTGGCATATCCCGCACTTATTCCTGTTGAACCATTTACCAACAAGTTTGGAAATCTAGCAGGTAATACTGTTGGTTCTTCGAGAGAATCATCATAATTAAGCGACATAACAACAGTGTTTTTCTCTATATCTTTAAGCAATTCTTCACTTATTTTTGATAATCTTGCCTCAGTATAACGCATAGCTGCAGCAGAATCACCATCAATAGATCCGTTATTTCCTTGCATATCAATAAAAGGAGTATTCATTTTCCAATGCTGACTCATTCTAACCATAGCATCATATATTGAAGAATCACCATGTGGATGATATTTTCCCATGATGTCCCCAACGGCTCTAGCAGATTTTCTGTATGGTTTATCAAATGTATATTTATCTTTATACATCGAATACAAAATTCTTCTTTGAACTGGCTTTAATCCATCTCTAACATCGGGGATTGCCCTATCTTGTATGATTGTTTTAGCATATCTTCCAAAACTTTTCCCCATCATATCTTCTAAACTATATTCATATATTTTTTCAATTATGTTTTTCATATATTCACCTATATACATTGTACCATAAAAGATACTCAAGAAAAAGACTAGTAAAAAAAAAACAAGAAATATCTTGTTTCTATTTATTTATTTGATTCATAACTTCTTCTGCAAAATTATCATTTCTCTTTTCAAGTCCTTCACCAACTTCATAGCGAATCATTCTCTTAAGTTTGCAATTATTTTTTGAAACATACTCTAATATTGTAAGTTCAGAATTCTTAATAAACTCTTGATCTTCCAAACACATCTCTTTAAAATGCTTATTGATTCTTCCTTCAACTATTTTTTCAGCGATATTTGCAGGTTTTCCCTCATTTATTACAATTTGAGTTTGAATTTCTCTTTCTTTAGTAAATTCTTCTTCGGAAATATCTTCTTTTCTTATATATTTTGGTCTCATCGCAGCTGCATGCATTGCTACATCTTTAGCTACTTCTTGATTATCTCCCTCTAGTACGATTATTACTGCAATTTTCTTTGTGTTATGTATATAAGTACCAAATATTTCGTTATCACCTAATATAACATTTTCAAACCTTCTAAAGCTTATTTTTTCTCCAATTTTTGCAATCTTTGCAACTATAGTATCATTTAAAGTTCCATCTTCAGTCTTCAATTTCAAAGCTTCTTCAACATTATTAGAATCATTTTCCAAAATCAAATTTGATGTAAGATTAACTAATTCTATAAACTCATTATTACTAGCTACAAAATCAGTTTCTGAATTCAATTCTACAATTGTTGATTTTGTATCATTTGTTACTATGTTTACTAATCCTTCAGCAGCAATTCTACCTTCTTTTTTAGCAGCGGTAGATATTCCTTTTTCTCTTAACCATGTAATTGCTTCTTCCATATTTCCATTTGATGCTTCAAGAGCTTTCTTACAATCCAACATTCCTGCTCCTGTTTTTTCACGTAAATCTTTAACTAAACTTGCTGTAACCATTTGACATTCTCCTTACTTCAATTTTTTTAGTAGTTCATCTTTCTTCATTTTAGAATATCCGTCTACTCCTCTTTCCTTTGCAAGAGCTTTTAATTCAACAACTGTCATCTCTTTTAAATCTGCTCTTTTAGGTTCCTTAGATTCGATTTTTTCTTGAACGGCTTCTTTAATTGTTTTATTCTCTAATACTACTTCTTTAGTAACTTCTACTTCTTTTTCCTCTTTAACGGGTACTTCCTCTTTTACTTTTGGGTTTTTTTCTTCTTCAGATACATAATCAATAATTTCTGCACCTAAGGCTTCTGCAACCGCATTATTTAAAACACCCATTAACAATTTAACTGATCTAATTGCATCGTCATTAGCTGGTATTACATAATCAACTAAATCTGGATCACAATTTGTATCTACTATTCCAATTACAGGTATACCAAGCTTTCTTGCTTCCTTAATTGCACTCGTTTCTTTACTTGGATCAACAATAATTAAAACTTCCGGCAATTTTTTCATTTCCCTGATTCCGCACAAATATCTATCCAATTTATCATATTCTTTTTTTATTTTAATTACTTCTTTTTTTGGCAATGCTGCAAAAGTTCCATCTGTTTCCATTTTTTCTATTTCATCTAACCTTGTAACTCTTTTTCTTATGGTTCTGAAGTTTGTTAATGTTCCTCCCAACCATCTTTCGTTAACAAAGTACATTTGAGTTCTTAAAGCTTCTTCCTTAACAGCATCTTGAGCTTGTTTTTTTGTCCCTACAAATAAGACCTTTCCACCACTTTCTGCTATTACTTTCAACACAGCATAGGCTTCTTCAATCTTTGCTGCAGTCTTTTGCAAGTCTATTATGTAAATATCCTCTCTCGAAGTATAAATATACTCCTTCATCTTTGGGTTCCATCTTTTGGTTTGATGTCCAAAATGAACCCCTGCTTCTAGTAAATAATTCATTGAAACTACTGGCATAAAAAAATCTCTCCTTTCGTTTTTTCCTCTGAATACTTCTTCTTGATACACCACTGTTTAATCAGCACTAGGCATATCAATCCATATTCATGTGTTTTTTTAACCAAAAATATTATATCATAGTTGACAATAAAAGCAATTGTTTTTAATAATTATTCCACCAATGCTCAACATCTTTTAATCTCGTATAGTTTTCATTTACTATTTCTGCATTATCATTGCCAACGATTATTTTATAAAGCCCCGATGTTACTTCGTTTTCATCTACATATTTGCCAATATCTGCCCCGCAAACCTCTTTATCCAAAACAAGACAATCACCATGAGTCCATCTACTTCCCACGATATATATGTTTCCGTCAGAAACATATACACTTTTTACTCCTTGTGCTATCTCATTTATTTGCATACCGGGTAAATCATTATCTAAAGATTTTGTGTTCAAATACTCCTTTCCTGTTTTCAAGTTAAAAGCATATATACTATATCCCCTAATGTCAGTGCCAACGAAATAAAAAACTATAATAGCATCTTTAACATTATATATTTTTTTTATACTTGTGTACTCTTCCTTATCATTAACATTAATATTTAATGATGATATTTTTTTGTTATCATAATAAAATTCATAAACACCATTTGAAATGACATCAATCTTAAACTCTTTTCTTTCTATGTCTTTACTGAGTGAGTTAGCACAGGAATAATAATTAAATCTGCTAATGCATTGATCAGTAACAAGATAATCACTATCTCCAAATTCCAATTCAATATCTTTATTTGTTACAGTCTCTTCAATTTTTTCGTTTGATTCTTTTTCTTTTCTACTATTAAAATATTTAAAAGTTAAATAAGCTAAAATTGTGCTTATAATTAATAGTATAATTATCAAAAGGATCAATTTTATGTTTGTTTTTTTATTTTCTAAATTCATTTTTTTCTCCTATCTTAATACATTTTACAATCTATTAGGACTAAAATCAATCTCTAGTTTTATTTTTGAATTAGTGTAATGAAGATCTATTTCTTCCAATACTTTGATTAATTGTTCTTTTCCTTTATACTTTACAATACATTGAAATCCGTAGATATTATTTATTTTTGGGAAAATAGTGGGCCCTAATATCTTATGCTTATCATCTAGCTTTGCTTTCAATAAATCATTTATTTTATTAATTTCTTTAAAACCCACTTGATAATCATTTGATAATAATCTTATAGCTACAATAAAGCAAAATGGTGGATAATAAAGTTTTTTTCTAATAATCATTTCGTTGTTATAAAAAGATAGATAATCATGGTTTTCAACAAGCTTAATAGCGTAATGATTTGGATTAAATGTTTGAATAATTATTTCTCCTTCTTTATCTTTCCTTCCTGCTCTTCCAGACACTTGAGTAAGGAGAGAAAAAGTTCTTTCACTACTTCTATAATCAGAAATATATAAAGATGAGTCAGAATCTATAACAACAACTAAAGTAACATTTGAAAAATCCAACCCTTTTGAAATCATTTGTGTTCCTAACAATACATCATAAGCATTATTATTAAAATCATTTATTATTTTTTCGTGAGAGTTTTTATTAGTAGTAGAGTCACTATCCATTCTCACCACTCTAATTCCATTGAAATTATTTTCTAATACTTCTTCAATTTTTTGGGTTCCTTTACCTCTTAAAGTCAAATACTTTGAATTGCACTTCGTGCATTTTATCGGCATCTCCATATAAAAGTTACAATAATGACATTTTAAAATGTCTTTGTTTTTATGGTATGTCAAGGAAATATCACAATTTGGACATTTGAATACTTCTCCACATTCATTGCAAATGACATAATTAGAATAACCTCTTCTATTTATAAGTATCATAACTTGTTCTTTTTTATTAATCTTTTCAATAATTTTGGATTTAGCAATGCTAGAAAAAATTAAATTCCCTTTTTTCATTTCATCTTTCATATCGACTATATTTACTTTTGGAAGATTTTTTTGATTTACTCTTTCTAATAACTCTAATAATTTGTATTTGTTAGTTTTTGCTCTAGCATAGCTTTCTAAAGAAGGTGTTGCACTTCCTAATACTAATTTTGAATTGTAATTTTTTGTTCTTTCAATAGCTATATCTATTGTGTTATATCTAGGATTACTTTCTTGTTTATAAGATTCATCGTTTTCTTCATCCATTATAATTAATCCAATATTAGTAAATGGCACAAAAATTGCACTTCTTGCTCCAACAACAATGTTTACTTCTTTTCTTTTTATTTTTCTCCATTCGTCGTACTTTTCTCCGTCACTTAGTCCGCTATGAAAAAGTGCTACTTTTTCTCCGAATCTACTTTTGAATCTACTAATTAATTGCGTTGTAATCGATATTTCAGGAACTAAAACAATTGCTTCTTTTCCATCATTAACAATGTCTTCAATAAGTTCCATATATATTTCTGTTTTTCCAGATCCGGTTACTCCTCTTATCAAGAAGATTGAATCATGGCTGTCTATTATTTCTGTATAAATTTTTTCTTGTTGAACAGTTAGTTTAACTTTTTCTTTTATCTCGTAGGAATAATTTAATCTATATACCTCTTTTTCTTGAACAGCAATAGCGTTTTTCTCTATCAATCTTTTTAAGGCTTCTTTATTTTTTAATTCATTTGAAAATAAAGATTCTTTTTCATTAAATAAATTTAATATATTTTGTTCTGCTTTTGATTTTGTTTCTATCTTATTAATAAGATAGTATTTTTTTTCTATTTTAATATTCTTTTGTTCTTTTACTTTTTTTAAAATAGAAGGCATCATAACTTTATAAGCATCAAACAAAGAACATAGATATGTTTCTCTCATAAATTTAATAAGCTTGATTTGTTCTTTGTTTATTATTGGTTCTTCATCAACAATACTTAAAATATCTTTTGTTTCGACATTCTCTTCATTTTTTTCTTTTATTTTTAAGACAATTCCATTAATATTTCTACTACCAAAAGGAACACTTACTCTATATCCTTCAATCAGTTTAATACTAGAAGGAACAGAATATGTAAATGTTCTATTTTTAAAAACATTGATTTCTAATAATACCTCAGCATACATAAGAACTCCTATATAAATTATAACACAAAAAAAGAACACATTC
>CAYRXC010000005.1:0-11829 GCA_964428195.1 uncultured Muribaculaceae bacterium
CCAATTAATTGTTTTTTCCATAATTATTACTCCTTATGAAGTCTATTGCTTTTTCATATTTGTTATTATATCATGATACTATTTTTTTTAATAATTGTTACTAATAGTATTATTGTAGATGGTTTACAAAATAATTGGACATAGTGTTTTGTTTAAATATATTCATTCTTTCAAAATTAATCCCTTTGAATAATGTGTGTGAATGAATCAACTTTGTCACTTATTAATAAATCCTTGACTGTAAAAGGTCTAAGATCAGTATTTTTAAGTTCATCTTTTGTTGCCCAATGTATTAATAATTTTTTTATAGTACCACGATCATTTTCTTCATATTCAAAGTCTACTGTTTCTAAATCCTCTATAGTTTCTATTAAATAATAATATTCTACACCATGCTGTAAAACACCTTTTTTTTCATAAAAATTTTCTTGAATACAAAAGAGTTTTCCTTCCTTAACTGTGTATCCTAACTCTTCATTTATCTCTCTTTTAACTGCAGTTAAAGAATCTTCTCCTACTTCAATATGCCCTCCTGGAATGTGATAATATGGTGAATTATCTACATTCAGTATTAAATATTTATCTCCTTTTCTAACAATTCCAACTGCCCTACAATAAAAATTATAGTCATCTGTTTTGAATTTAATTTCTTGTTTCATCTTTTATTCTCCTTTTTCTATTTCTTCTTCTACTTTTAAAAAATTACTAGTTGTATCATAATCAAAATCAAATTTCGTATTTTTGCTTAATATTTCAAACAAATCTTATGAAACCAAATGAACCAGAATAATTTGAGACTGGGAAAATATTATAAAAACTAACTATTAAGTTAGTTTTTTACTAATTCTTTTTCTAACATCTTAATATATAGATTCTTTTTTAATCTTAATGTTATGTAAGTTTTTGGAATTATCTTCAATAAATTTTTTGTTTGTTTAATTTGATTTTCTATATATTCATAAAATATGTTATCTTTATGAATCAATAAATAAGGTCCTATTGTAAGTTCTCTTTTAGAATATCTTTTTTTACCTTTAATAAATATTATGTTTGTGTAGTATATGTTTTTCTCTTTTATTAAAGTCTCTTCTTTAATATAATAATTTAATGAATTAATATATTTTCTTATTTCATACTCTTTCAAGTTTGTTTGAATTATTATTTTATTTATATTATTTAATTTTGCTTTATTTAAAATGTGTTTTATTTTATAGTAACCCATACCTGATATTAAGATAGTATCTATATTATCTTTATCGGATAAAACATCTAACCCATCACCCAATCTAATATCGATATGTTCATTATATTTTTTTGCGTTTTCTTTTGCTCCATTGATTGCAGTATCTATAATGTCACTTGATATTACTTTTTTTACTAAGTTGTTTTTCTGCAAATATATTCCCATTAGTGCATGATCACAACCAATATCTATTAGTTTGTCTTCTTTTGATATGAATCTAATTAAACTTAGTAATCTATTTGAAAGTTTAATCATTTAAGAAATCCTTCAATTTCTTTGATCTAGAAGGGTGTTTTAACTTTCTTAAAGCTTTTGCTTCTATTTGTCTAATTCTTTCTCTTGTAACTCCAAATATATTACCAACTTCTTCTAAAGTTCTACTAGTACCATCTTCAAGTCCGAATCTAAGCTTCAATACTTGTTTTTCTCTATCAGTTAATGTATTTAAAGCATCCTTAATTATGTCTTTTAATACTTCATTTATTGCATATTCTTCTGGACTTAAAGTAGACTCATCTTTAATAAAATCAGCAACAGTAGAATCTTCATCTTCTCTAGTTGGCTTTTCTAATGAAATAGGATCTACATCGATCTTAATAATTTCTCTTACTTTATCAGGAGGTAATTCTATCTTTTCAGCTAATTCCTCAATAGTGGGATCTCTATTTAATTCAAGAGTTAACTGTCTTTGAAATCTCTTCAATTTATTTATTGTTTCAACCATGTGTACAGGAATTCTTATTGTCTTTGCTTGGTCTGCAATCGCTCTTGTAATAGCTTGTCTAATCCACCAAGTAGCATATGTAGAAAATTTAAATCCCTTTGTAGAATCAAATTTTTCTACAGCTTTCATTAAACCCATATTTCCTTCTTGAATTAAATCTAAGAAAGATAATTTTCTTCCAACATACCTTTTTGCAATACTTACTACTAATCTTAAATTTGCTTCTGCAAGTCTATTTTTAGCTTCTTGTTCTCCAAGTGTAACTCTTTCAGATAACTCTAATTCTTCTTCTTGAGTCAATAAGCTTATTCTTCCAATTTCTTTTAAGTACATCCTTACAGGATCATTTATACTTATTGTCTTAGGAACAGATAAATCTTCTCCTCCGCTTTCCTCTTCAGTCTCTTCTCCCTCAGCATCTACTTCTTCCGATACAACTTCTATTCCTAAATCATGAAAAGAATTATATAGTTCATCTAAATTGTCAGCATCTAATTCCAGTCCCTTTAACTCTTCTGCTAATTCTTCAAAAGTAATATACCCTATATCGCTACCTTTTTTAATTAATAATTTCTTTCTTTGTTCAAATGTTTTAATCTCATTCATATTATTTACCTACTTTCAATCTTGCTATTTCTTGAATTATTTCTATTTTTTTATCTTCATCAATTTCATG
This sequence comes from uncultured Muribaculaceae bacterium, assembly GCA_964428195.1. Taxonomy (GTDB): domain Bacteria; phylum Bacillota_I; class Bacilli_A; order RF39; family UBA660; genus JAAYGD01. The sequence continues at coordinate 2,644 of CAYRXC010000005.1, forward strand.
TTTAACTAAAGCATTAAGTCTTATTATTTCTATTTCTCTCCCATAATCATTTAATAGATCCATATAATTTTGTATGGCATCTATTGAATAATTCTCCGGAACATTTATATTTTCTATTTCTTTTAAGGCTTGAATTAGTTCTTCTTTTCCGTTTAAATATGTTAAAAAATCCGCAATATCCAATCTATTAAATTGTCTATAAAAATATATTAATTCATTAGATAAGAATCTAAATATTTGATTTGGAAAGTAACATCTATTTCTTTCAAATATCTTCAATACTTCTTCATATCTAATCATATAGTATAGCAATTCTCTTTCGGCTTTTTGATATTTATCCATCTTAACTATTTCTTTTATTACTTTTTTCTTCTCTTCTTTTTTTGTCTTTTTTAATGTGCTATTTATTGTGTTTACGCTTAACCCTGTATCACTAGAAAGTGTGTTTATAGTAAGTTCTCTAACTATTTTATCATCTTCATTTTCTAGTTCAAATAGTACATCTTTAATATATTTTGAAACCGATTCACTATTTTCAAAATTTGTATTCTTTTTATAATAATCAATTTTATAGTCTAAGTATGTCATTGCTTTTTCTACTTTTTCGTTAAATTTTTCAACACCAAACTTATCTACAAATTCTTCGGGATCCAAACCTTGATCCAATCTAATAATACTTGGTTTTATTCCAGATTTAATCATCTCACTAGCACAAGAAATGGTTGCCATTTCTCCAGCATTATCCCCATCAAAACATAATATTATATTATTTGACATTTTTTTTATTATTGATACTTGTTTAGAAGTTACAGCTGTACCCATTGTAGCAATTACATTTTTTATTCCAAATCTATATAAACCAATTACATCCATAAATCCTTCAGTAATAATAATATGTTTTTTCTTTTTAGATTCTTCTTTAGCTATTCTATAATTATATATTATTTCACCCTTATGAAATATTTCGCTATCTTTAGAATTTATGTATTTAGATTGGTCTGAATCTTCATATATTCTACCACTGAATCCTACTACCTTATTATCTAAGTCGTATAAGGGAAACATAATTCTATTAAGGAACGAATCATGAATCTTGTTGTTTGATTCTACAACTATTCCAGAATTAATCAATAGATTATCACTATAACTCTTATTCTTAAGCAAATCATATAACTTACTATTAATAGAAAGCCCTATTCCAAATTCTCTAATTATATTTTCATCTATTTTTCTTTTTTTCAGATATTCTAAGGCTTTTATTCCTTCTTTAGTATATAAATTATTTTGATAATATTTATTAGCAATATCATATATATCATACATTTCTTTATTCTTGTCATTTGATTTTGATTTGTATTCAACAATATCGATTGGCACATTTACCTTATTTGCAATTATCTTGACCGATTCAAGAAAAGATATATTTTCATAATCCATAAGAAAGTTAAAAATATTACCCGAAGCCCCACATACAAAACATTTATATATTTGTTTTTCTTTAGAGACACTCATACTTGGATTATGATCATCATGAAAAGGACATAATGCAAAGTAATTTTTTCCTTTTTGTTCTAAAGGAATATATTCTCCAATTACTTCTACTATGTCTGATTTTTGTCTTATTTCAATTATTTTTTCTTGACTTAAAGCCATAAACACACCCTATAACCTTAATATTCGACAAAAAAAATATTTTTCCCCTTTTTTTAGGAAAAAATATTAATTATAGTCCTCTTTTTAAGATTTTAGGAAGATTTTCTATTACAAAATCACTATTTTCTTTTCTTAATTCAATTGGTTCTTCTGCTCCCATAGCTTTTGCCATTTGTATTATTTGTTTATAAGATAATTGAGTAACATCTATTCCTTGACTAACAAATCCTTCTTTTGCTTTTTTAATTAATTCACTATAATATTTTGCTAATTCAATTTGATCTTTTGTAGGTCTCATTATGTCTTTGTCAAATAAAAATCTTTGCATTTCTTCCATACTTGAAGGAATCACTCCTTTAGGAGGATCGATATCTTCATCTTTCCATAATGAATTTCCTTTAAAGTTTAAAATATCTATTTGTTTTGGAAGCCTTTCTTCTTTACCCCATAGCTTATAAGTTTGAGCCATTGTAGTCTTCCCATTTAATCTGGTTTTATCAGCTTCAAAACTTGTAGGAGGACACAAAGATGGCTCTCTAAATATTAAAGTATTTCCATCTGTATTTATACTGAATTCATGTTTATGATTTGCAGTTATATTTATATAAGGATGAACCCTCATTAACTCCTGATATTTTTCCTTCAAGTTAGCTAATAATACTTTGTTTTCAGATTCTCCGTGATCGCTTATAAATAAGTGTTTACCCCATGTAAAGATACTTTCTTTTAATAATGCAGTATCATTAAAATCAGTATGTACATTCTTTAGTTTATCCGAAACTAAAATACTCATTGCTATTGTCAAAAATAAAGCATCCATAGTTTGTTTGTCATGATTTCCTCTATTAAATTTCACATATATGTCTTCAAAATATGGAGATAACATTACTTTTGAATACATAATATTTGATGCAACTGCACTAAATATTTTGTTCCATCTGCTATCTGTTTGCATAGTATGATCTGAAAAACTTGATGTTTTATTAAATAAATTATCTATATCTAATATATCTCCGTTATATACCATACATAATGTTTTAGCTCTCCAGTCATTCTTTTGTTTTTCAATCAAATGATCAGTAATTTGTTTTATTACATAAGATGCTCTTTTACTATCCCAATTATCAAATGAAGTTTCTGTCCAATTAGTTAATCCACCAGCATGCAAGTCTCCAATATTTACTGTAACTAATTCTTCTTTTCCCTTCTTTAATACTCTTGAAGGTACTATTGTTGGAAATTCTATATTTTTAACACCTTTTGAAAATTCTTCTGTTAATTTTTTTGCTATGTCCATATGATCTTTGTCTACGTGTTGTTTTTGTTTTATTACTACTTCTAATTTATCATTTGTTACAATTATTGGAAGATCTTGTCTATCATTAATTTTGATTTTCATTGCAACTGTCCAAGCACCAGGTACAATTTTATCTATATAATACATATCTGGATTTAATTTTAAATAATTTAATAGGAAATCTGGTTCATTTAATTTTTGAATTAATCTGTTCTTTTGAGTTATTCCATCTTCTTCATCTCGTGCTTGAAATATTTCGCTCTTATCTGAATCAGTTATTCCCAATGCTGTTTGAACTGTCTTAGGGCCATTATCCAACACAAAACTAACTAGGGTCCCTCCAGGCATCTTTAATTGTTTATTAGGATCATACTCTATTTTTAAATCTTTTTTTCTTTCATAAGAACTAAGATATCCCTCAACTTTAGCTGTACTTATTGATTCTGCATTAATCTTTTTAAAACCATTTTTAATCTGATTTTCAGTAACATCCTTTCCAGTCAAATCAAAATAAGCTGTTCTAAAATCTTTAGTAGATTTCAGCACACCCATCTCTTTTAATATTTTAATACTATATAATGCACTTAAATCAACTGAAGCTTTTTTTGTTCCAACTTCCAAGTCATCCGGATAAGAATTGTCTTCTCTTTCTTCGTCATAAAAAAAATCATCTTTTTTCATAATACCTCCTCCACAAAAAAATGTAATAGATGGCGAAAATCTATTACATTATATTTTTTTTAATATTTTTAGTTTCCTTCTCTTCATTTTTCCTCCCGATTTTGTGTCCAACCTTAATATAAATAAATTATACTTCATTAAAATTTAAATTTAAAGTCTTTTCTTTAACATTCATAAAAATATTACACAATTAAACGTTTGATTGTCCTTTTTTTACGCTTTATTTGTATGAATGTTTTTGTATGTTATAATATTCTCAAATTGGAGGATATATGTTTATAAAAGATGGTATTTACATGGGATTGGCAGATAATAAAAAAGTAATGATGAATCTTAAAATGTCTAATAGGCACGGTCTCATTGCAGGAGCTTCGGGAACTGGTAAAACTATTACTATGAAAGTAATAGCAGAATCATTTTCTGATGCTGGGGTTCCAGTATTTATGTGTGACATTAAAGGTGATGTATCTGGTTTATGTATTCCTGGTGAAAAAAATGATAATATGGAAAAAAGAATAGATAAGTTTAATATTAGAGATGAGTTTTCTTACAAAGGTTATCCAGTTACTTTTTGGGATATTTATGGAGATGGTGGTCATTCAATAAGATCTACAATATCTGATATGGGTGCAGAATTATTATCTAGAATCTTAAATTTATCTGATGCTCAAGAAGGAGTACTTAACATTATATTTAAAATAGCAGATGAAAAAGGATTAATATTAAATGACTTAAAAGATTTAAGAGCATTAATTGATTATGTAGCAGACCACATGAGTGAATATACTACAATATATGGAAATGTTACAAAACAATCAATAGGTACCATTATTAGAGCTCTTATTCCTCTAGAAGAACAAGGTGGAGATCTATTTTTTGGAGAACCTGCATTAAACATAATGGATTGGATTAGAACAGATAACAACGGGAAAGGCATGATTAATATTTTAGATTCAACTAGATTAATACAAAGTCCAAAATTGTATGCTACATTTGTTCTTTGGATGATGGCTGAATTATTTGAAAATCTTCCTGAAGTCGGAGATTTAGAAAAACCTAAAATAGTATTCTTCTTTGATGAAGCACATTTTTTATTTACTGATGCTCCACAAGTATTGATACAAAAAATTGAACAAGTAGTTAAATTGATTAGGTCTAAAGGAGTTGGAATATATTTTGTAACACAAAGTCCAAGCGATATACCAGATTCAGTTTTAGCACAACTAAGCAATAGAGTTCAACATGCACTCAGAGCATATACTCCAAATGAACAAAAAGCAGTTAAAGTAGCAGCTCAAACATTTAGAGAAAATCCTAACTTTAAAACGGAGACTGCTATTATGGAATTAGGTACCGGAGAAGCACTTGTATCATTTTTAGATGAAAAAGGTGCCCCTCAAATAGTAAGCAAAACCTCTATTCTTTGCCCTCAAAGTTTTATGGGCCCAGCTCCCGAAAGCAAAATTAGAGAAATAATTAAAAATAGTATTATGGTCAAATATGATAATAAAATTGATAGCGAATCAGCTTACGAGGAATTAGAAGAACTTAGAATCGAGAAAGAAAAAGCAGATAAATTAGAACAAGAGAGATTAGCATTTGAAAAAGAAAAAGAAGAATTCAATAAGCAAAAAGCAAAACAAGAAGAACAATTAAAGAAAAAATTAGAAAAAGAAGAAGAAAGAAAAAGAATACAAGATGAAAAGAAAGCAGAAAGAAGAAAATCAAGAATAGAATCAGAAATAATTAAAACTGGTACTCAATTATTAAAAAGAGGGTTATTAGGAATACTAAGAAAGTAATTATTAATTAAAAGCAGATACACTCTGCTTTTAGTTTGTTTTTATTCTATAAATATCTTTAAATTGTATTTTAATGTTTCCAATTATTAAAAATTTATAAACAAAATCTATATTAGAAACTAATCCATTAATTTTTATATATTCCTTATTAAAATAATACATTACCTCTATTATATCTTTTTTCTTTATATTTATAATTTTATTGGATAATTCTTCATACTCATCTTCAGACAATATTTTTTTTGTTTGTGCTTTTTTTTCTTTATCTCCAAGTACTTGTCTATACCCTTTCAAGGCATCAAAAGACATAAATTGTTTAGCTCTATTAAAATCATTCTCCACTCTTATGACCTCCAATCATTTTATTTCTTGCTCTTGCTGTAGCTCCTTCTTCCAAATTAATTCCTCTAAGTATTGAATTCTTTCCATGTTTTCTTTTTATTCCATTTATTATAACCTCTAATTTTTCTTCTTGATTTATTCTTTCATAATTAGAAAACAAATCTAATTGTTCTACTCTTTTTTTCTCTATATTTAAAAAAGCTATTCCTATTTTTCTTATCGAAGTGTTTCTATCTACTATTTTTTCATATAAATTTAAAAAATAATCTAATAATATAGAATATACATTAGTTGTTTCAATGAGTTTTACTGAACTTGAACTACTTTTTATTTTATCCTTAGAATATCCAACATATAGATGAATAGTATCTGTACACAATCCTCTATTTACTAATTCCAAACTTCCTACATCTACCATTTCTTTTAATATCAGCTTTGCTTTCTCATAGGGATAATCTTCAAATAATATTTGACTAAAAGATAGTGAATTTGATTTGGGTTTATAATTTTTTATTTCCTTTATAGTGCAAAATTCTATACCATTTGAATGGTCTATCAAAAATTTTGCATTTACTCCAAACTCTTTATAAAGTTTATATTCTGGGCATATAGATATTCCGTACATATTTTTTATGCCCATATTATTTAATCTTTTTTCGATACCTCTTCCTATCTGCCAAAAATCAATTAATGGCTCATGATACCATAGTTCTTTTTTATATAATTCTTCATTTAAAAATCCTACATAATCTTCTGATCTTTTAGCTATTATATCTAACGCTATCTTAGCTAAATATAAATTTGTACCTATTCCTGCACTAGCAGTTATACCGGTAGTATCAAATATATCTTTAGTGATTCTGTTGCATAATTCTCTATAATCTATTTTATATAAATTAAGATAATTAGTAACATCTAAAAAAGCTTCATCTATTGAATATACATGAACATCATCTTTTGAAATATATTTCAAGTATATCTCATATATTCTAGCTGAATATTCCATATATACTTTCATTCTAGGAGATGCCACAATATATTTAACATTCTTTGGTATTTCGAAAATTCTACATCTATTTTTTACACCTATTTTTTTCATTGCTGGAGATACCGCTAAGCATATAGCTCCATTTCCTCTTGAGGGATCTGCAACCACCAAATTTGCGGCAAAAGGATCAAGACCTCTTTCTACACATTCTACTGACGCAAAAAAAGATTTTAAATCAATACAAAAATAAATCTTTTCCATTCATCACCTCAAAGTCATATAACCATTATAATTATAGCGAACGCTTGTTCGTTTGTCAATTAAAATAAAATAGATATTTTACATATCTATTTAAATATTGTTAGTTATCTAACACCAGTTGTTCCGAATCCACCACCACGATCGCTACCAAATGCTTTTACTTTTGCAAGGTGAGATTCTCTTTCTTGTTCTTGTAATTCTTTTGCTTCTTCTTCAGTAAAAAACCTTTCTGTTACAAATCTTATTTTTGAATCATCACTCATCTTTATTTGAGCAATTCTATCTCCAGGATTAATAACATATGCTCCTGGTCTATTATATTCTTTATCCTTATCAATTTGAACTAAATCATATAATTTTCCTAATTTCTTTTTTAATTCTTTTATGTCGTCAAGTGATAAGCTCCCATTTTTCTTTCCAAAATAATTCCACATATCTACATATTTGTTGTCTTTCAAATCTTCAAGACTAGGTAGTGAAGTGTTTTTAAAAATTACTCCAACTTCTCCACGATAATCTGGATCTACAGTTCCTGGAGCATTAGGTATTTCAAGTGGTGTTTTTGAAGATATCCCACTTCTCGGTCTAATGTCCAAAGAAGCATAGTCATCTATAGCAACAACTAACCCCGTATTAATTACAACTTTTTGTTGTGGAAATAATACATACCTTCCTGTCGATCTAATATCCATACCTGCAGATTTTTCTGTCTCATATTTTGGTATTTGAGCTAAAGGATTAGATCTTCCTATATATATTGTAGTTTCTTTTCTTTTATCTTCCATATAAACCCTCCTAAGAATTTATTATATCACATTTAAATCTATAGAAAACACATCATTTGATGTGTTTTAGTTACAGTAGTTATTAAATTTTAATAATCAATTTTTTTTCAGTCTCATATCTTTTTTCTAAATTTATGAGAATTTCTTTACAACCCTTATAATTTCTATGAATATAAGCTTCAATGTATTTTCCTCTATCGATTAATTCATAAATTGGATTACATTCGATACTTGAATCTATATACAACTCTGTTACTAATAGATTTAGCAAATTTGTTTTATCCTTTATTCTAATGATACTATTGTCTCTCATTTTAGATCCAACTATATGTTTGATTTCATTTGAATTTTGAATACACCATATTCTAATATTGTCCAATAAATAAAGTTCTTCAAGATTATCAATACCTTTTTTCTTAGAAGTGTTTGTATTATTCATTGAATGGATATTTGAATTATTACCCATTGCTGGTTGCCAGAATAGCATAATATTATCTAATAATTCTAATGATAATAATTTATTTAACGCGATTAACATTTTTCCCTCCTTTCTTTGTAAGCATGTTCAAATAAAGATAAAAATCTCCTATAAAATCACTATCCATAAATATCACCTCCTTAAAATAAAAAAACAGAATTAATCCTATTAAGGACGAATTACTGTTATATCCGCGGTACCACCTTTATTCTATATAAATAGCTCTCTTAAGATTAACGCTCTTTAACGCACTATTAGTGAGGTTCATATATTGAAATTCATTATTTTGTTTATCTTCAAAAGAATCTCAGTCGGTGTTCTTCTGTTCCTGTTAGAGTTCAAATTAATTACTTGTATATAATCAAAACCTTTTATGAACATAGATAATACATCAATTATATAGTTTTGTCAATAAAAAAACATCTCATATGAGATGTTCTAAATTATTATAAATAAATATCCCCATTAGCATCAGCTTGTTTAGTTATTCCAATAATAAATTCAACAAATGCTATAAACGAAGGTATCAAAGTCCAACAAAATACTATGTAAAGAATTCCTGCTGTAGTCTTTCCTGCATAAAATTTATGAATTCCAATTCCTCCAACAAAGAACGCTAATAAACAATAAGTTAATTTGTTTACAGCTTTTAAAGCAGTTCCTTGTGGTTGATTATAATTCATTCCATTTTGAGGAGGCATTGAATTATATTGTTGGTTCATGTTATTAGTTGGTGGTACCATATTATTTTGTGGTTGTGCCATTGGTTGTACCGGTGGTACTGGGTTACTTTGTGGTTGTACCATTGGTTGTACCGGTGGTACTGGGTTACTTTGTGGTTGTACCATAGGTTCTACCGGTGGTACTGGGTTACTTTGTGGTTGTACCATAGGTTCTAC
>CAYRXC010000005.1:11929-35219 GCA_964428195.1 uncultured Muribaculaceae bacterium
CCATAGGTTCTACCGGTGGTACTGGGTTACTTTGTGGTTGTACCATAGGTTCTACTGGTGGCACTGGGTTGCTTTGTGGTTGTACCATAGGTTCTACCGGTGGTACTGGGTTACTTTGTGGTTGTACCATAGGTTCTACTGGTGGTACTGGGTTATTGTTTGTATTTTCAAAATTATCATTCATATATAATCCTCCATATATTAAAAATTATAACACATATTTATTATTTTAATAGTCTTTTTTTTATTTGTTGACAAATTATCTAGTTATTATAATGTTATCAAGATGGAACCTTTTAAATATTAAAAGAATTCAAAAAATAAACTAATGATGATTGTTTTGATGAACAGCTAAAATAAAAAAAAATAGTATTACACTATTTTTTTTAATTGTTTTGCTTTTTCGTTTTTGATTCTAATGTTTTGATAATTTGGATCATCAGTAACTTCTTTTAGTATTATTAATTCTTTTGGAAATGCTAATTCTAGGTTTTCCTCTGATGGTTCAACTTCTAAAATAGCTAAATCACTGTCTTTAAACAAATCAAATCTATAATATTGCTTATTTCTAGAAAAATTATATCTTGTTTTATTTATAATATTCTTTGCTTCATATTTAGATTTCAACTTAATATAATCTTTTTCTGATATTTTTTTATCTGTAACTATTTTTGAAAGTCCATCTTTTCCTTTTGACTGAACTGTCAAATAATATGTACTTTCTCCATCAAATGTTCTTTTTCTTATTCTTTCCTCATATATATCTTTCATAGAAGGATTATCTAAATATATTTGCTCTATTTCTATTTTTATAATATCTTCTTTTTCTAAAAAAGATAAATTAGATTTATTTATATCTACAGTAAACTTCCTTTGTTTTCTAAAGAATACTGGAGAGCCTATTCTATTATATACATTATCTAATACTCTATTAAGTTTTTCTTCAAACTCAGTACTATTATCAATTATCTTCAAGTTAGAATGACCACTCCAAGCATCCATTGTTCTTTTATCTAGCGCTTTTGCTTCTTCTACAGTTTCTGTTCTAGCAGCATTATTTGCTAAAGTATAGTATTCTTCTTTTCCATCTGCAGCAGTAACCATATGAATAACCATATCATAACTATCTAGAAGATCTATTTGTTTTAGTTTTAATTCTTTAAGCAGTTGCGAAAATTTATTTTGTCCTATATATGCTTTATTATCCATTGCTCCTCTATCATAAATAATAACACATTTATCTTTTTCCGGTAAGGAAGCTACAGCCTTTTCATACACTCTTTCTTTTCCTAATTGATATTCTATAATTAGTTTTTGAAATTCAAATAAATCTATTGCTTGACTTCCAAACGGTCTAATTCCTCCTTTAATCATCTCTGTTGCACTTTCACCTACTATAAATACTTTGAAACCTCTATCTACTAAATTCTCTTCTATTCTTGATAATGCTGTTGTTTTACCAGCACAAGGTCCTCCAGTTAATACGATTTTACTCAATAACATTCCCATAATTCCCCCATTAAAATATATTTTTGTTATGATTTTTATTTTTAAATTTATATAGTTTTGCCGGTCTTTTTCCTTCAAAAGTAACATATTTATTGGTATCTATAATTAATCCCGAATTGATTATTTTTTTTCTAAAATTTCTTCTATCAAATGTTTTTTCTAATATGGATTCGTATACTTTCTGTATTTCTGGAATTGTAAATCCATTTGGAAATAATGATTTTAATATGTTTGTATTTATTATCTGTTCTTTTAATTCTTCTAATGCATTTTTCAAAACCTCAATATGATCATATGCTAGTTCTTTCGGTATATTGTCTAGTGAATACCAATCAGAGTCTATTGTTTTAAATGTTTCTTTCAAAATGTTTACTTTCCCTATATCCATTACTCCTATATAAGATATTCCAACCATTCTCATTGCAGGAGATCTATTTATTTCACCATATACATTGCATAATTTCAAATCAATTTTTTTTATGCCAGTTTTCTCTTTAATCTCTCTTCTTAAACCCTCTTCTAAACTTTCATTATTAAGCAATGCTCCACCAACTAGTGCCCACATTCCTTCATAAGGATTATATTTTCTTCTTACTAGTAATACTTTTGCTTTTCCTTTATCAACGGTAAATATTGAAGCGATAACATGTACTCCTTGATTCTTATACAAAGGATTATTGACTTCCATAGGATCACCTCACATTATCATTATACGTGTATTACTTACACAAGTCAATTGTGCACAAAAAAAGTATTGAATATCAATACTTTTAATTTATTTATATTCTTTTGCCTAATGTCTTTGGTTTTCTAAATGCAGTTGGCAACGTAGTGTTCATCTCATCTATCGGCACTATTGCTGTTGATAGGTTTTCTAAAGAATCTACAACATTTGCTATTCTTGCTTTTGTTTGTCCTCTATCTAACATATCCACTTTATATTTATCTAAGCCTTGTTTAGAAATTAGTGCTATAACTCCAAGCATTAAGTCTACAATAGATTTTTCTTCTTTAATTTTTATTAAATGTTCTGGTGGAAGAACTTTTGTCCACTCATCATTAATAGAATCATAAAAATTATTACCACAATAAGGATTAAGAAACATAAATACATTGTTATTGACCACTTTATTTAATTTCGAAAATCCTTGATCATTATCGTCATATTCTATTCCATATTTTTGCGCTTGATATTCAGATACTTTTCCATATGGAGCTTCATCTCCAATAAAGAAGATTATCGGTTTTGCATCTTTATTGAAGGATAAATTATTAGCAAGATAATGAGCAGCAAGCTCATAAGATTCTGTTTGTTGACCTCCACCTCCACCTTCTAACACTAATTTTTCCATCCAGGAGTCAAGCTCTATCCCCTTTGCAAAGTCAGATATTTGTAGAGCATAACTATCACAGTATTCATCTCCAACAGCACATATTGACATTTCAAAATCATCTAAATAACCTTTTTGATCTATTTGCCCATACATCATTGGCAACTTATCATAAACTAATCTAGCAAAATTAATGTTTGAACCTGTAACATCTAACACTATTACTATTGGATATTTTGCATTACTTTCTAATATTTTACCTGTTGGATCTAATGATTTATGCATCTTTGTGCTTGATAATTTCTTTTTTGATGTATCGCTTGTTCCCCATCCATCATCTATACTACTTGAACTATGTACATCTCTATCATAACCTGAACCACCGCCCATATATACCTCCTTATATTTTCCTTTCTAATTTTTTAAATCTTTCTTTTCCAAATATTTCATTTCTTAACTCTATTGTCTCATCCCATAATTTCCAAGCATCATTCTCTCGCATTTTGGGATCTATGATTACAAGCTTTCTAATAAATTCTCTAATTTCTGGATCTATTGATAATGGCATTCCGTTTGTTTCAACATTTCCTCCTAATAACTTAATTGCAATTTTTCCTATCGAATATATATCACTATTAGGAAGAACTCTTGTATTAGTATCCACTTCAGGAGCTGAGTATATCTCATTTTTTATCTTATATTTAGCAGAAATTTCATTAGCTTTATCGACACACATTGAGAATCCCAACAAAGATACATTATGTGTTTCTGGATTTATAATCACATGCTCTGGCAATATATTTCCATGAACTATTTTTTTTGAGTGAAGATATCCAATAACACTGAACAATCTTTCTAACATCCACATTACATGAGTTGCAGGCACTCCTGATTTATACTCTTCAAGCAATTCATCTACTGAAAGTCCTGGAACATCTTGCATAATTAATGCATGACAATCATTTACTTTTAATTGTTTTATTACCTTGGGAAGAGAAACATGATCTAAAGTTTTCAATATTTCATATTCATTTTTAACTAAGTCGTTATCAGCAGGGTCTTTTGCAATCTTTAAGTAAACAATTTCATCACCATTTAATCCTTTAAATACATTTGAGACATCTCCTTCATAGTAATGTTCATAGAATTTGTATGAATCTATTTCAAGGAATGGTTTCTTTTTATCAAATAATTTAATTGGATCTAGTATTCTATATATATCTTCGTCTATTTCTTTTAATGCTTTTTTATATAATAATCTTAATAAATTAAAAGCTTCTATAGCCATTGATTCTTCTTTTTTATCTTTGAAATTACCACTGTCGGGATGAAGAATTTTGGCATATTTTCTATATTTGCTTGAAACTTCTTCAGCACTTACATCTCCAAAAAAGTCAATTGGTCTTTTTGATTTAATTAATTTTTCGATAATTTCTTTAATAAGCATTTCCCCTCCATTTCATTGTTGATGACTAAATCTGCTTGTTTTTTTTGAGGCAATCCATAACTGCTATACATTGGTATTATGTAATCCTCAAAGTATTTTTCGATTGAGTCTCTTTTAGCATTATATTTATTTTGATCTCTATTCACCCTCCTTTCTAAACATATATCTAATGGAGTATTTATAAATATTTTATATATATCAAGATGGTTAAGTAATCTAATCACATGTAGTCCTTCAAAAATATTTATATCCCCCATAGTTATAATCTTATCTTTAGATATTCTAGTGTTACTATTGATGTCATATGTTGGAACCATTATTGATTTATTCTTTAATAAGCTCTCAACATCATTAACAAATTCTCTTGTTTCAAAAGCATTAATTGAATCTAGTAAATATCTGCCTTTTAATGTTGGAATATTTTCTAAATTTTTATAGTAAGCATCTTGATCAATTATTGAAACTTTCATACTTTTTGATAAAAGATCTTTTATCTCGTTTGATAGAGTCGTTTTTCCACTACAAGTACAACCAGCTATTGCTATGTTGAAACATTGTTTATTAATTAAATATTTTTCTATCATATCTATTAGTTCCATATCATCTCACCAAAATCTTTTCCTTTCTAGTTGGACCTACTGAAACTACAGAAGTTTCTACTCCAACTAATTCATTTATCAATTCAATATAATTCTTGCTTTGGTTTGGAAGTTTATCATATTCTGTTATATTCGATATGTCTTTTTCCCAACCACTTAAATCAATATATATTGGAACACATTGATTTAAGTATTTAGTAATTTCTCCTTGATTATTATTTATATCAGTAATTATTGTGTCACCATTTATTAATTTATATTCAAACATTCTTTCAAATTCTTTATCTATATTTCCTTTGTATTTGTATGAATTACAAATCTTTATTATTGGCATAGTGCTTAATCTATCTAAAGATGACAAAAACAATTCATCAACACTATTTATTCTTTGTGAATATCTTAATAGTACACAATCTAACCAACCATTTCTCGGAGATCCATTCCAATAAGATGGTCTTTGATTCTCATCAAAAAGTAATGATTGTAACTGGTTGTTCTCTGTAGGTAATACTCCCATTCCATGTCTACTTGCAAATCCTTTAATAATCCCTATTTTTCTGATATTATCATTTTTATTTTCCAACATTTTAAAAGCATTAAAGTAAGTTGTATCGAGTAATGTTGTATTTGGTTTTAAACCATATCTATGATCAAGCAGTATTCCTTGAGAACCCTCAAAAATTGATTTCTCGCTTGGTATATAAAACTCAGAAAAACCTTTACAAATATTAAAATCTATTTTCGAAAATAATTCTATATATTTATTGACAAGCTTTTCTTTTTCTAAATCGTCTAATAAATATTGTATTTCTATCAAATCTATTAATTTATCGAATAGTTCCTTATCAATATATTGTTTATTAATATCTATAAAATTCTTAGTAAATAAAGCTAAATCGTCAATTTTTTTATGTAATATATCCTTATCTTTCAAATCTTTTATTTGAATTCCCAAATTATTTTCATTTAATAGTCTTGGAACCTCGCTTACTCCAGTTCCAACGCTCCCTCTTCTTATATATAAATTGCTCAATTCTCTTAATCTATTTATCAATTTGTGATAAGGAGTAACAATATAACAATTTTCATCAATATATATTCTCTTTAATAAATCAAATCTGTTAATTTTAGTCTTATCAGAAAATTGTCTAATCTCTTCTAGTAAAGCAAATGGATTTACGACCATATTACTTGAAAGATAAGTTTTACATCCTTCATTAAACATTCCTGATCCTAACTGACTAAACTTATGAAGTGTTCCTTCCTCGCTTATAACAGTATGAGATGCTTGACAACCCCCGTTATATCTAATTATTTGCTTTACTTGTTCTCTATTTGTCAAATAATCGATAAATGATCCTTTTCCTTCGTCTCCCAATAGCATTCCAACTAATACATAAGCTTTATTGTTCATCTTGAGAATCCTTTCCATGCTTCTACAGCTTCATCAAAGTGATGATTACATATATTGTCACAAAGCATATAGTTTCGATACCCCATTTGATACATAAGCTCTAAATCCGAATAATCTGCAAGTTCTACTCTATCTTGTCTTTCAAGTGATGAGAATATTCTTGATGCACATATTGCATCTTTATTCCTTTCTATTATTAATTTTAAATATTTTAATATATCTATCTTACCTTCCGTTTGTATGAATAAATCATCTCTAGCAGCCATTAAATTACATTTCAAATCATTTTCTAATATTAATTTTATTCCCTTTAACGATTCAATCTTTGCAACTATTTCAGCATTAGGGAGATATCTTTTAATTTCTTCTAAGTCTTCTTCTTTTTCTACGAATGATGCCATTATTTTATTAAATTCATATTGACTACTTAATTTCAAAAACTCGATATCTTTCTCTGTAAGATAACCCTCTATTTCCAAGTCCCTTGCTAATATATTGACAGATTGTCCAGCACCTAAAGCTTCTTTTGGAAGCGGATCTACTATTATCTTGTTACCTCGTGTTCTTACAATATTACTAGTTCCACCATTTCTAAATAGCACTTTAGCTGGGTAAGTAATATCGATGTTGTGATTCAATTCTATTGCTTCATATAAAGGATCTGCCCACTTAATAATTCTAAGTTGTCTTCCTTTTGTGTCTAACCATATATCTTTGGAATATTGTTCTTTAAGTGACTTCAATATCGATAATGTTTCTTCAGTATTCATTAGTGAACTAGCTCCAGTATTATATCTTGCCGCCGAAATATTATAGTTACTTAAAATCTTATGTATTTTGTCCCTGTGACTTAAATTAGGTAATGTAGCAATCAATGAACACTCTTTTTTCAAAACACTCCCTTCTTATGTGTATTTAATACACATATTTTGAGAAATAATAATGCATCTCTAGGATACATCTTCTTCTCTTACAATTTAAGTATAAGTGTATTTCCTACACTTGTCAATAGTTTTTGAAAAAATAATTATAATTATGATCCTACACTCTTATATTTTTTTATTCCATAGTTAAAATTTATAATTGAAACTATTAAAAATATGAATACTAATAATGGTGAGAATACATATAATATATTGTCTGATTTTTCCAATAAATATAGCAAAGGATAATAATTAACAAAAGCATATGGAATGATAAAAGTAAATATAAATATGAAGGTTTTATTAAATATTCCTATAGGATATTGAGCCATATGTTTTCCTCCATCAGTAAACAAATTTCTAATCTCTAATCCTTGAACAGTATAGAAACAATAAGATGCTGTAAATAAAAATATAGAAAAGAAAATTACAATAGAACTCATAAGCATTAGCACGAGTGTAATAATTTTGTAAATATCAAAATCAATATTCAAATTTATCAAAGATATAAATAAAATGATTATTGATTGCAAGGTTCTAGATGATTTTATTAAGTCGGATTTTGAACATAAGACTTGGAGCAAAATATTTCTTGGCCTTAATAGCAATCTATCGAAATCTCCACTTATTATTAAATCATCAAATTTATCTATTCCCCTCGAAAATATCTCGTTTATTGAATATCCAAATTGGATTATTCCAAAACAAAGCAATACTTCATATAGAGTAAATCCCTTTATGTTATTAAATCTCGAAAATAATGCAATAATGATAAAATAATAAGAAAACATAACAAAAAATTGAGATATAAATCCCATAATAAATGATTTTTTATATTCTATAAGAGATTTTATATGCATTTTTAAAGAAGATATATATAGTTTCATATTAACCTCCTTGTATTACAGCTTTTCTTAAAGCTCTCTTTGTTATTATTTGTCCAATAAAAATCATTGCACCAAACCATATTATTCCTATCATCAACTCATATAGTGCAGCATTAATAGATATAGTTCCAATATATATTTTAAATGGAAGGTCAACTAAATATTTAAATGGCAAAAAATCTGCAATAGTTGCTAAAAACTTTGGAAAGAAAGCTATTGGGATTGTTCCTCCCGAAAAAAGTTCTCCCAATACAATAAGAAAAGTCATCATTCCTCTTTCATCTAAAGTATAAAAAACAAATATATGATAAATTAATGCAATCGATGTCACTAATAAACTTGATAATAACATCGAAATAAGGAAAAGAATAAATGCTTCAAAACTCACAGGAAGACTTAATTGGTAAGGTGAAGGTAAAAGAAAAGCAAAAATCATTACTGGTAAAGATTTTAATATAATGTCAGCAATTCTATTTCCATACATGGTTGAATACCACTTTTTATAAAAGCTTATGGGTCTACATAGTTCATATGCTATATTTCCTTTTTTGATCATCGAGATTAGATTTGATTCTCTTATCCAAACATATGTCAATGCATAAAACACTTGATTTAGCCAAACATAACTAACTAATTGATTCCAAGTCATAGGAGCACCTGCAGAGTTCGAATTATAAAAAGCTAAATATACCAAAATAAAAACAAATCCAAAAAATAACTGGGTGAAAATCCCCGAAATTGCAGCTGCTCTATATTGAAGCATATTAATTAATTTTAATTTAAATAAATTAAAATATACTTTCATATTTGATAATCCTTATATAACTTAATGATAATATTATCGATACTTTCATTATCTACTTCAACATCTAATATGTTGTATTTACTTGAAATGTGTTTTAAAAATGATGAAATGCTCAACAAATTTATATCTATATTATATGAATAACCATTATCAATTTTTTCTTGTTTAACTAATCCTTTTTTATTAATTTTGTTAATCTTATCTTTTGTATATACTTTTAAATTTTTAATATTTCCATATTTGTCTTTCAATTTTTTTAGATTACCATCAAATAATATTTGTCCCTTACCTATCAATATTAATCTTTTAGCTAAAGCCTCTATATCATTCATATCATGAGTAGTCAATATTACTGTTGTTTTAAATTCTTTATTTATTTTTTTAATAAATTCTCTTACAATTTCTTTTGATACAGCATCTAATCCTATTGTAGGCTCATCAAGAAATAAAATGTTTGGTTTGTGAATAAGTGATGCAGCTATCTCACATCTCATTCTTTGACCAAGACTTAGTTGTCTGACTGGTATTTGAACTATTTGTTCTAAATCCAACATTTCAATTAATTCTTTCTTTGTTTTTTGATATTCTTCATTATCTATTTTATAAATATCCCTAAGCAAATCAAAAGTATCTTCAGCAGGAATATCCCACCAAAGTTGACTTCTTTGTCCAAATACTACTCCAATATTAGATACATATTTTTCTCTATCTTTCCAAGGATTCATTCCATTGATAACACAATTTCCACTATCTGGTATTAAAATACCACTAAGAATTTTTATAGTAGTTGACTTCCCTGCTCCGTTAGGACCAATATATCCAACAATTTCTCCTTCTTCAATTTGAAAAGAAATGTCCTTTACAGCCTCTATATATATATACTTTCGTTTAATAAACGATTTTATAGATTCTTTAAGTCCACTTCTTCTCTTTGAAACTTTGAAGGTTTTACTAATATGATTCACATCAATAAAAGCCATAAATTCATTCCTTTCAATAATAAATTAGTAATTCTACATGCAATTATATCATAAATAATTAAACTTAGTACTATTTATTACGATATATTATATTACCATTTTTAAGCTCAAAAATATTATCAATTTCTTTATAATTTGTTATCTTATGAGCTATCAGCAATATTATTCTATCGCTTTTAATAGCTTTTAATGTCTTAAAGAATATTTCTTGATTTTTTTTATCTAATGCACTTGTCGGCTCATCAAAAAATAATATTTTAGAATCTTTTATTAATGCTCTAGCAATTTCTATTCTTTGCTTTTGTCCTCCAGATAAATTGCTACCGTTTTCTAAAACAATAGTATCGAATTGCTTTTTCATTTTTATTATCTCATCATATATATTGGATTTCTTACAAGCTTGTATTATTTCCTCATAAGTTGCATCAGGTCTTACTATTTTTAAATTATTATATATTGTATCATTTATCATAAAAGGCTCCTGATTTACCATACAGATCAAATTTCTTATACTGGCTTCTTCGATTTCATTAATATCTTTATCATCAAAAAATATTTTATTATTATCTACTTCAAGTAGTTTGCTCATTAATCCAAACAAAGTACTTTTTCCACTTCCAGAATATCCTATAAATACTGATATAGAATTCTTAAATATTTTTAAAGAAATATTATCTAGTATCTTATCTTTTTTTCCATATGAATAAGAGAGCTTGTCTATTGTAATTGAATCGATATTATTAATTATTGATTTCCCATACTTTTCTTGATTTTTGTTGTTAAATATTTCTAGTATCCTACTAGCTTTATAGTTTCCTTTTTCAAAGTATTCTTTAAGTTTTGCAAAGAATCCAATCAATTCATACATAAATCCACTATAATCTAATATCATAAGCAATATCACTATAGATATTTGGTTGGTTGGAATTAAATATGTAATTGAATATAATATTAGTACAGATTCTAAAGCATATTGAAAAAAAGTTTTTATTCTACTATATAATGCATAAGATCTATCTTTGGATATTTGTTGCAAAGAAATTTGAGAAATAATACATACCGTATTTTTTTGAATTTGGTTTATAATTCCTAATCCTTTTATTTCTTTAATTCCTCTATAACTTTCATTAATCTTTGTATTCATTTTTTCTGATAATTCTTTTATAATTTCAGTATATTTTAAATCTTTTTTAATCTTTATTAAATCTACAAAATATAGAGATATTATTCCAATACTAAAAATAATACCACATTCATAGTTTAATATGAAAATTAGAATTAAAAATCCAAAATTAGTAGTTAAATCAACAAGTAATCCAAGGACATTTGATAAGAATGATGAAACTTCTAATACATCATCATTAATTCTTTCTAAGTAATAACCGCTTGAGTTATCTTTCAACTTTAAATATTTAGTATTATACATCTTATTTATTATGTCTTCCCTTATAGATGCCGCAACTTTATTAGTTAGTATAGATGCGATTTTCTCCCATAAATACCAAAATATATGATGGAATAAAATAACGACAAATATTATTATAGTATATAATATCACTTCTTCTTTAATATTATCTGTTATCCCAATCAGTCTTTTTGTCATGAAAAATGGTAGCAACATTCCTAATGAACTTGCAAGAATCATAACTACTAATAAAATTTTTATTGTTCTAGTATGACTTAAATAGTATTTTTTAAATTTTTTTATTTTTTTATATTTTTTAAACATAATTTCCTCCTTCTATTTATTAATTATTCATTGAATTAAATAGAAGAAGTAAAAAAAACTACTCAACTCATGTTAAGTAGTTTTAATATATATTACTAAAATATGCTAGCAATTAATATTCCACAACAAAACATGATCATTTAACTCAATGATTTTTTTATTGTAAGAATTCTTAAATTTTTCTTGATTTGAAAAATAATTAATTACGCACAGCATATTGTTCTCACCCTTTCGCCTTAAACTCTATCATAAAATAAGTATATAGTCAAATTAATGTCATTTTATCAATTTCAGTAACATAAGAATATCATTGATAATATTTTATCGCTTTATACTTTTTATTTTCAGTTTATTAAACCCTTTTTGAACGTGTTCGTTTGACATAAAATATTTCCATATACTTTCACTCAAATAGTTTTCAATCATCATCAATGTGATTCCTTTATCTATTCCCATGTATTCATTAGGAGCCCAAAGAGAATCTCCTTCTAAATTAAAAGCTGACTTTAATCCATATTCACCTAATAAACCGGGATAATTTTGATAATAATTTCTTAAAGCTTTTATTGAATATTCTGGGGTAAAAACAATCGATGATATTGCTCCATAAGGAGCTATTGTTCCATCATTAGAAAATGATGCAGAAGAAGGATATGCTCCAGCTTCTCCATTATAACCATTAGGAAATACACAAGCCGTTATTCCCCAAGAATTCTCTCCATATGTTTTATATACATTTTGATTATCTATACAATATTGCCTATTTGCTAATGTTGCCTTAATAGAATTTTCGTGCCAATTTATTCCGTTTTCATCTTCACAATTTCTAAAGTCTGCAAATGCATGAGAGTATTGATAAGTAAATAGAGATCCAAACCAAGATTGAATAATATCTTTATACTCTTTATAACTTCCTCTTTGTTTTTTTATTGAATCATATAAACTTTTATCTATATTATAAGTTGGAGATCCTGCACTTAAAATATATAATATTAATTGTTCAGCATAAACATCCCAATTCCCAAAAAAACCAACTTCTGGATTGTTTCCTAAATAAAACATGTTCTTATTCTTATCAACAAACCATTCCCAATTAATTTTTCTATATAACTTATCTGCTTTTTCTTTTACTTCTTTCCCAAAAAATTCTCCTGCAGTAATTGCTCCAGCAATTAATAAACCGGAATCTATTATTGATACTTCAGAATTATATTCTCTTGAACAATCTTGCATATTAATAAAATGGCAATAAAACCCATTTTGGTTTTCAATATTATTTAACAAAGTATTCAAAGTTCCATTAGCTTTTTGATATGCTTCATCAAAAGAAATCCAATCATTATTTACAGCACTTGTAAGAGATGCTAAACCAAATCCCACTGCAGAAATACTAGATACATTTGGTGAACCATATGATTTATCTCTTATGAGGCCAAATCCTCTACTATTCTTGTTCCAATTAGCTTCTTTTTTAAAATATTCACAACAACTCTTTAATTCTTTTAATAATAGTTTTTTATCTTCTTTATCCACTTTATACGTACCTCATTAATAACTATTTATTATAAGCATAAATATCTTTTTGTCAAAAAATACTATGGTTTGTTATTTTCTTAATTCTAAACTTACATTTTTGATTTTTGCTTTGTTATTGATCAAAGATACTAATTTATTTATTTCTATATTATCTATTTCCTCTTTTTTTTCAAATTTAATAAAACCAAGTATTTCAATTAAATCATCATAATTTAATAGATTTACCGCATTACAATAAAATTGTTTTAATCTTCCATTATTATAGTTTGATAACAAATATTCTAATACTTTAATTTTATTTTTTAAATTATCATTATATTTATTTATTCCTAAGCTTTTACATTTTTCAAAATCACTTATAACATTTTTATATGAAATAAAAGAATCTTTTGAGTTTTCATTATATTTTTTACATGGATAGTCTTTACAATCAAAACAATACTCAATGTTCTCATGTTTTAAACTACAAGTAATCACAGAACAACTAGGATGTTTTAAATTAAAATCAGTACCTCCACATCCCGGACATTTTGAATCCCCTTTTGTATTAAATCGAGGACATAATCCACAGTTCAGACCACATAAAGAAAATAAATTATTATCTCTTTTGTATTCTTTCATAATTCTTCTCCTTAATATTTCATATATTAATTATAACATCAATAATTTCTTGAATTAATATTTTTTTACTTTTATGGTATATTATATGTTGTATGGGAGAAGAAATGAATTATATTGATCAATATATAGAATTGGCCAAAAATATGGAAAACACTAGTGATGGTGGAAGTGCTGCTTATCATTTTGATGAAGTAGTTTTAATTAAATATACTTTACCTACAAAATATGGAAAAGCCCGTGAAAACGAAGAGATTATTGCTGAAAAAGCAAACGAAAAGAATGCAAACGGAGTAAGGACTCCAAAACATTTGGGTATAAAGAGAATCATAGATGGAGAGAACGAAATTTGTTGGGTACTTCAAGAAAAAGCAAAAAGTAAAAATTTTAAATATTATTGTCGTAACGAAGACTGCCAAGAACAAATAATAAGACAATCGATAATCGCTAATGCTCCACAAAATCATTTTGATAAATTTGTAATTGATCTATGTGAATTATACAATTTGGGCATGGAGATAAAACCAAAAAATCTTTTTTATGATGAAGACATAATTGATGGTGGTTTTACGATAATTGATTTACTTGGAATTTATAAGGAGCCTTTCAATAACTCATTAAAAGATGTATTAAATATAAATAGTTTATCGAAGATAATTGGATATTTTAGCATGATAGATCCATACAATAAAAATTCTACCGAAAATGATAACATAATATCTACTCAATTATATTATGAAATTAGAAAAAAATTGTTTATTGCTTTAGAAAATACTATACCAAATTTTAATTTACATAAAAGATGGGTACTTAGATCCACTCCATCAGATGTATTAAAATATTTTTCTGAAAACGGAATTGAAGTTGGAAATCTAGAATTAAATGAACAAGAATATATTCAATTTAATCAAATGATAAAAGATATTGTCGATAACTCAATTCGTAAAATTGAAGAAGGCAAAAATTACCATTGGGAAATAGTTGTAAATGAAATTGGATCCGAATTAGGTGAATGGGGATTATATGATTCTTGGTTTTTTAACAAAAATAATGTTAGAGACAAAAGTGAATTTATTGATAGTGAATCGCCAGAATATGATTATATTAAAGAGTGCAAAAGAGATCTAGAAAATTATGTTATTATGTTATATGAAAACAGATTGATTGACTTATCAACAAGCAGTGATAATAGTTATATAGCAAGAGCGTTTAGTGATCTAATTAAAATGAAAAAAGAAAACCCCAAAATAAAATAAAAGTAGTTTCAACTACTTTTTTTTATAATTCAGTTCCTCCCCATTCAACGAGAACGAATCCATCTCTACTAGGAGTAATAATTTTTTGTTCTTCTACTTCTATATATTCATCCAATTTTTTATATTCCATATTTACTCTTATGATTGTATCTGGTTTTGGATTTACTTCTAATGGCATATTTTTATTTATTTCTGATAAAGACGCAAATCTAATGTAATTATATTTATTCTTTTCTAGTTTCGGTAACCAATAAACAATAAATTCATTTGCTTCTCTTTCATTTAATCCAAGCAATAATAGTTTTTCTTCAAGAAAAGAAATAGTATCGCTCCCTTTAACTACAAAGCCATAATCTTTTATGCCTTCTGAAATAGTATCCAAGCCCTCCCAATATAAACCATATAAATATTTATTTGTTTTAACATCCAGTAAATCTCCATTTGGTTTAGCTACTACTTTCCAACCATCCTCATATTTTGGATAAGACACAGTTATTTTATCCTTTAAAATCAATTTAACAGTTACTTCTGTATCTTCTTTTGGATATAAGTATATCAATGGCTTAAGATCATAATAAATGTCCGACTTGGGTTCGGGATAAAAACCAAAATAATATATTGCACACCCTAACAGTATAACCGCTATACTAGCAACAAGAATTATCCATTTTTTATTTTTTTTCATTATTATCCTCCTTGTTAATAATAACACAAATATAATACTTTAATGTAATAATTTCTTTTCTCTTGTTTTATTAATAATCTTAATTAAATCGTACCATAAAGTGCTTACTATAGAAACAAAAATAGCTAATATGAATTGATAGATTGATAAAGATGTAGTTCCAACAACCTTATTTGCAATAGGAACATAAATTATTATAATAAGCATCAATAGTATAGCAATATTAACTCTTAGTATTACTTTATCTTTTAGTGTATTAATAAAATTTGTAATTGCTAATTCTTTATTAATATTAACGAATACCAAAAATAGATTCGACAATATTAATACTGCAAGTGAAAAAGTAGTAGCTATTTCTTTAGAATAATTATTGTTCAATAAATAAACATAGCTCCCAAAAAAGAATAATGAGATTACTAGTCCTTGAGAGATAAACCTGAATAAATGTTTTTTATCTAATATACTTTCATTGATTGATCTTGGATTCTTTTTCATAATATCTTTATCTGCTAAGCATCTTTCGAATACGATTGATGCCGTAGGATCAATTATTAATTCTAATAATACAACATGAATAGGAAGTAATAATATTGGGAAATTAAATAAAGGAACAAGTAAAGCAATTAATGCAATAGGTATATGAATAATTAATACATACCCTACTGCTTTTTTAATATTTTCATATATTCTTCTTCCATTTTTTATTGAGGTTACAATTGTTTTAAAATTATCATCTAATAGTATCAATTTAGACGCTTCCTTTGCGACTTCTGTACCTCTTTGTCCCATAGCAATTCCAACATCAGCTTTCTTTAAAGCAGTAGCATCATTAACCCCATCTCCAGTCATAGCAACAACCATTTTGTTTTTTTGAAATGCCTCTACTATTCTCATCTTATGGTTAGGATGTACTCTTGCAAATATGTTTACTTCTTTTACAATTTTTTTCAATTCATTATCATCCATATTTTCTAATTCTTCGCCTGTTACTATTCTTTCACACTCTAATAAACCAATTTCTTTTCCAATTGCTCTAGCAGTTTCTCCATTATCTCCAGTAATCATTACCACTTTTATTCCGGCATCATAGCAAGTTTCAATAGCTTCTTTTACTCCATATCTCGGAGGATCTGTAAATGCTAGTAAGCCAATAAAATTTAATTTATATTTATTTAATGACTTTTTCAGCATGCTGCTTTTACTTGATGCTACAGCAATAACTCTATATCCTTTTTTTGAGTAATTATGAACTTGTTCTTTAACAATTTTTTCTTCAGCTTCAGATAATTCACAAAGAGGCAATACTTTTTCATATGCACCTTTTACATAAATATAAAAATAATTATCTTCTTTATATAGATGCGCCATAATTTTAGATTCAGATGTAAAAGAATATTCAAAGTAAGGATTACTTCCTTTAAACTTTGAAGTTACTTTATTTTTTGAAAATTCAATAATCGCTTGCTCCATAGGATCATAAGCTTTTAATTCACAAGATAAATAACTAGCATTAACTAATTCTTCTTCCGAATTATGAGAATATGAATCAATTACGCTCATTTTGTTTTCTGTTATAGTACCAGTTTTGTCGACACAAATTACTGAAACAGAACCCAATGTTTCTACAACATTTGTCTTCCTAACTAAAGATTTTTGCTTAGATATTAGATATGCTCCCATAGTCAAAAACACTGTTAATATTACGGGTAATTCTTCAGGAATTGTAGCCATCGCAATTGTAATTCCAGCAATAATAGAATCTATAATTCTATTGAATAAAGTTGTAGAATTTCCAATATTATTTACAAACGATATTATGCAAACTAATAATAAAAATATAATACTTATATACGCCCAAACACGAATTAATTTTCTTATTTGTTTTTCTAGTAATGTTTTCGGCTCAACTATATTTTTTAATGCATTTCCAATTTTCCCATATTCTGTATTTATACCAATATGTGTTACTAATACCAGTGCTTCCCCTCCAGTAACTATGGTTCCTGAATAGCATTTATTTTTTCTAAAATATTCTTGTTTTTCTGTAGTGCTTAATTCTGTTTTTTTCCAAACAACATATGATTCTCCAGTTAGTGTAGATTCATTTACTCCAAAATCATGACATTCCAATATATCCCCATCTGCATTAATTATATTTCCTTCTTGAATAAACAAAATATCGCCAACAACTAAATCTTCGCTTTTTATTTCTATTAATTCTTTATTTCTAATTACTTTGCTTTTTGAACTCGATAGTTCTTTTAACGCATTTAATGCTTTATCAGTTTTATACTCTTGATAAAAAGAAATCATAGCAATAAATAGTATAAATACAAACATTATTAAACTATCGAAATAATCTCCAAGTATAATATATATAAAAGATAAACCAATTAGAAGAAGAAACATTGGTTCCTTAAAAGTGTTTAATAGTTTATTAAATAAGCTTTCCTTTTTTATCTCACCTAGAGTATTGCTTCCATTTGTTTTTTTTGACTCTTCTACTTCTTTATCATTTAAACCTATATAATCATTTTTAAAACTACTTACTTTCATGTGTCCTCCAGTTAGAATATATATATTATAGCACTTATTTAATAATAAAAATCACCCATAAAGGATGATTTCTATATCGAGCATTTTTTCAATTATTAAATTATGCCATTTTACTAATAATCTTTAATCGAATCATACACATTATTTGAAGGAATTAATTCTAGAACATTACCATGAGTTAAAGTAGTTAAATTTATAGTTCTAATATCTTGATAATTTACAACATACAAATAATCATTTATGTATAATCCTCTAGTATTACCAGAGTAATAGTAATAATCTTCTTCCGTATTATAATCTATTTCTCCAATCTTTTCAAAACCAACATCTTCAGTAAATTTATATACAACATATAAATCATCCATTGGGAATGCAATTATGTTTTTAGTGCTTGAAACTAGAACCGCTTTATGATTATATGAAGCCTCTGTCCATGAATTTTCGTTTCCAATAATTGTTTTATATTTTTCAGTAACATCACTCTTATTCTGAATATCATACATAGATATCTTAAGGTTAGTTACTCTACCATCCTCATTAGTTTCTTTTCCTAGCCCAAACAAATACTTATCATTAAATACATGAAGATATTCTGAGAACCCCGGTATTTTTAATTCTGTTTTGATTGTTGGTGTGCTAGGATTTGATAAGTCTACTACAAATAGAGGATCAATTTGTTTAAATGTTACGAAATAAACTATTTCACCATCAAATCTAACTGAATATATTCTTTCTCCTTTTGCTAAACCTTCAATTTTACTTACCATTTTTAAGTCTTTGTCTAACACAAACAAATTATTTTTTGTAGTATCTTCCTCTTCTTCCCCTGGCGCAATAATATCATCTATTCCAAATAAGTTGTAATCATAATATGTAGTTACTATTCTGAAATAATCATCATATTCATCCATAGAAAATTGATTTAAAATAGTTCCTTTTACTGATCCAGTTGCAACTAATTTTAATATTCCTTTGTTCATAGAGAATTTTATTAAATTTGTTTCTGAATAGTTTGAATACCAAGAATTCTCCGTTGTAGCTACATATAAGTTATCTGTATCAGCATATATGTTTGAAGATGTTCCAAGAACTGCTTTTGATGATTTATATTCACTAGGATTATTAATATCCATCCCTGTTATTGTAACAAATGAATTAGATGTTGGATTAGGAGCAATGATAATATCATCAATTGCAATAGCTTTACTATCTTTTGAAGTAATAAGCGGAACAAATGTTTTTTCATCAGTTTTAACAAAATTATTGTTTACATAATAGTTTGTAGTTACATATAAATAGTTATCTACCAATCTTGATGAAACATAATTACCACTTTGAGATAACTCATTAATTTTTACGGGTTTTGATTTAATAGTTACATCAAATATTACAACAGATACTTCTTGAGTTCCACCAATGTAAGATCTATAAATATCTTCTTGAGTATTGTTAAAATACTTAAAACTATTCTTTATTACTATAAGCTTATTATCTTTAATATATATTTCTTGATAATTAGATGAACCCTCATCTGAATTTGCTTGTGATTTAATTTTTGAAGTAACAGTCATTTCTCCATCTTTTGCTTCTATAATGTTTAAATAATCACTAGATAAAGCATATATATAATTACCATCTGTTTTAACGATATCAGCTTCATCTACTCCAGATACTTGAATATTGGTTTTAGAATAATCAGAACTACCTTTTTCTGCCGAATTAGTTGCATAAGTATCTCTTGAATTTTCCATTAATAAATTTTTGCTTTGATCGCCCTTTTTTGATTTCATTACCTTATATAATTCATCATATGATTTTAGAGTTTGTACATTGCTTAAATCAATTTGTTTAAAATCCCTAATCAAAAAAACTCCATAAGATAATAGACCAACAATAGCTAAGAATGACGCACATAAAATTAACTTAACTTTTAAATTTTTCATATTTCTCCCTCTAATATATTATATATATAAGTATATCACTTATTAATAAATAATAAAGCAGATTTTATGTGGTAGCTGGTCTACTATTATTGATTTATTTTATGCTAATAATAACTATTTTTTCAATTCTTCTACTGCTTCCTTAATATTGTTTTTACTAGCTATTTTTAAATATTCATTTGCTTTCTTAAAATCTGATAAAATATTTAATTCCTGGTTGCCATTCAAATAATAATATTTTGCTAAATTATAATATCCATAATAGCATCTTTCTGTTAAAGGTGTATTAATTGATTGTAAATAATAAATATAAGCAGTTTTTAAATCCCCTTTTAATCGATAATGTTCTCCAACTTTGTTTAATGCCCAACTATCACCTAAATCAGCACTCAATTTGTAGTATTCAATACTATTTTTAGGATTGGTTTTTTCAAATATTTTACCTAAATTATTATAAGCAAAAGCATAGCCCCTTTCAGATGCCTTAGTAAAATATTCAATTGCTTTTTCTAGATTAATTTTGTGATCTGGAGTTAATCCTTTTAAATAACAATTACCCATTGTATTTAATCCTGCTACACTTCCCAGCTCAATTGATTTATTTAAAAACTTCCAAGCTGTTTGAAAATCTTCTTCTATTTTATTATTAAGAATTAAATACGATACCATCCAACAACCTTTCGGATGGTTTTTTAATGCAGAACGATAATAATATTCATAACTTTTTTGATAATTTCTTTTACCAGATATATTTCCACTATATTCTAAGGATCCCAGCTCACCATTAGCATACATATTATCTTTTTTTGCTAATTCCTGTAATGATGTTATATAACTTACACCCTCAAATAATTTTATTTTTAAGTATTCTTCAATTTCACTATTTATTAAATCCATTTTATAATCATTAACATATTTGGGTTGTTCGTTATCAAGAATTGCATATGACAAAAGCTCAATTAAGGCTTCATAATAATTATTATTATTTATTAATGATTCTATTTTCTTCATATAATCTATATTTATTTGGTTATCATTAATAGTTAATTCATTTATTTTGTTTATCAAAATAATTAATCGTTTATTACTATTTATTTCTATTAATGAATTATTATTTTTAATATATATTTTATCATCTAATATACTCATTAAAGATAAAACCATATCAACAAATATTTCATATTCATTTTTCATTTGATTTTTTAAATCTCTAAAGTATTGTTTATAAATGATACTAATTGCTCGATAACCCGTACAATAATTATTGACTGTTGTTTTATTAATATTGTTAGTATTAAAAATAACCGAAAACAATTCAATTTGAATCGTTAATTTATTTGAGATTGATACTTCTTTGAAAACATTAAAAATATTACCCAACGAAAGATAATTATTATTATCATTCATTTTTATAAAATATTTTTTCATATTACCCTCTTTTTTTTATTATATCATACGTGGACTAACGTGGACCTCACTCTCTAGATTAATAAGTATTTTAAATTATAATAAAATTAGAAAGGAATTTATTATGAAAAAAATTTGGAAAAGCTACAAATCATCATTTATATTACTGGGATCAATTATACTTGGAGGAATTCTTGGTTTAATATTTAAAGAAAAAATATTGATTTTGAAACCCTTTGGAGATTTATTTTTAAACTTATTATTAATAGTAATTGTTCCATTAATATTTGTTACAATTACATTATCTATCGCTAAAATGAAACAACCCAAAAGATTAAGCAAAATATTATTATCTATTGTCTTTGTCTTTTTAATTACTTCAATTATTAGTGTATTAATTGGAATTATAAGTACAAGAACACCATTAATAAATAATATCGATAGTGAAAAAATAGTGTCTTCATTAGATATGACACTAAAAGAAGAAAAAGTTGAATTAGAACTATTGCCAAGAATAGTAAATATGATTAGTGTTAAAAGCTTTAATCTATTATTTACTAATGAAAATATGATTGCATTAATTGTGTTTTCAATTATGATTGGTATATCAATTAATATGATAAAGCAAAAAAAAGAAAAGATCATTGATGGGTTAGATAATTTAAATTTAATTATTCAAAATTTTATTAAACTAATTATGTATTTTGCACCAATTGGACTAGGTAGTTATTTTGCAACATTAACTGGAACATTTGGAAAAGAAATAGCATTAGGTTATTTTAAAACCTTTATTATTTATACTCTTGCTACTTTATTCGTATATATATTTATTTATTCATTATATGCTTATATTGGTGGTGGAAAAAAAGGTTTAATTACATATTGGAAAAATATTATTAATCCTACAGTTACCGCTTTAGCTACATGTTCATCAGCAGCAAGTATGCCAGTTAATATTAAAAGTGTAAAAGAAATGGGAGTTTCTGATGATATTGCTAATACAACAGTGTCTTTAGGAACAAGTTTTCATAAAGATGGATCTTCAATTGGTAGTGTATTTAAAATTATGTTTTTAGTATACTTATTTAAAACAAGTCCAAATCTTGGCACAATTTTAATCGTTTCATTAGTTGCAACATTGTTGGTTTCAGCAATACCAATTGGTGGAGGAACCATTTCAGAAATGTTTATAATCACAATGATGGGTTTCCCAATTGCTGCTCTACCTATCTTAACAATAATTGCTACGATAATAGATCCGGGTGCTACAGTATTAAATGTTGTTGGTGACTCTGCTAGTGCAATGATAATATCTCGAATTGTTGATGGCAAAAAATGGTTAAAGAATAAAATCCTAAATAATTAGGATTTTTCTTTAGTTAAAATAGTTACTTCTTATCTTTTTTTTTGTTTAGGAATGGTTAAAGAAACAAAGGAATTTTATAATAATTATGCTACTAAATAGACAATATATATTAATATGATAAAATAAATACATATGTATTATTTGTGAGGTCTTATGTTAGAAATAAAAAATCTTACAATTATTAAAAAAAATGATGAGAGAGTTATACTAAAAAACTTTTCTTTTTGCATTAAAGAAAACGATAAAATTGCGATTATAGGAGAAGAAGGCAATGGTAAAACAACCTTACTTAAAGCTAT
>CAYRXC010000006.1:0-34597 GCA_964428195.1 uncultured Muribaculaceae bacterium
CCCTTGACCCTCTGCGTGCAAGGCAGATGCTCTAGCCAGCTGAGCTAATTCCCCAGGCAAAGAGATTATAACATAAGTGATTTTCAAAAGTCAACTTATGTTATATCTTTTTTTATCATTTTTCTATATGTAAGCAAAAAGAACAGTATAGAAATCGATAAATATACTAATAATATTATATTAGCACTAATAACATCATTCTTTTTCATTAAAGAATAATTTGTCTGATCAATATCAGGATCATATAAAGAAGATATATATCTACCTGTAAACATATTTAAAGAAGTGCTGTAAATTTCATTCTCTTCTTTTCCTTGTTCAACAAATTCCATAAATAAATTACCCAAATGAGAATTTAAATCCAGTATATATAGTTTGCTTTCATAATAAACATTTCTTTGAATTGAAATCGACCTCAATATAGGCATAATACCAAAAGTACCAAGTACTAATAATACAAATAATATAATTGAAGGTACTTTTTTTCTAAACAGTGAAGATAGTAATGCTGAAAGAGAAGAAAATAATATTATTACAAATATTCCATATAAGATAAAACTAGGAACAATCTTAATTAATCCAATAAATACATCTCTATCAATTCTTGTAAATATAGAAAATAAAGCAAGGGAAATCAATAAAGTGGAGATAAAATAAATAAAAGTTCCCAGTACCAATCCAAGTATTTTTCCTATTATTATAGAAGACCTAGATACTGGTTTTGCAACCAATATTTTCATTGTTCCTTCATATTCTTCGGTCGCAAAGATATCTAATCCAAATATCATAATAAGCAATATCAAACCAATTCCGCCGATATAGAAAAATACAAGAGAAGTAAAAACTACTTTTAATGATTCTATTTGTGAAGGAATTGTAACCAATAAGGAGTTGTCTTTTATATTAGCTAATACTATTAATATTGTTATTATTATGGTTAGACTAATATAAATAGACATTATCAAAGGTTTAAACATATTCCTTAGTGTTTTATCAAAAACCACTTTCATATATTTTCACCTGCCTTCCCTGTCAAAATATTAGAATATACTTCATCCAAAGAAACATTAGCGTCCATTATATTTTTTAATACGATATTGTTTTCATAACAAACTCTTACTATTTCTCTCTTTACTTCTTCAATATTGTTTGTACTAATATTTAATTTACTTTCTACCAATTCCATTTTATTAACGTATGTTTTATCGATATTATCAATAATACTTTGATTGTTAGAAGTATCTACTATCAATAGATCATTATGTAATAATCTTTTAGCATCTTCTAGTGGACCATAAAATAGTAATTTGCCTTGGTTAATCATTATTACATCTGTTATTATAAGTTCTAATTCTGTTAGAACATGTGAGCTTATAATCAATGTAATGTTTTTATCTTTCACTAATCTTTTTAATGCATAAATTATCTCATATCTTGAAGTTGGATCTAGATTTGCGGTTGGCTCATCCAACATTAGTATTTTTGGATCATGAATCATTGCTTGTGCTAATCCAATCTTTTTTTTCATTCCAGTACTAAAATTTGAAACTTTTTTATACATAGAATCTCTTAAATTCATGAAATCGATTAATTCGATTGATTTCTTGACAGAATTCTCATAATTTAATCCTCCCAATAACCCCATATAAATCAAATAATCGATACAATTCATATCACTATAAAAAGAAGGAAATTCAGGAGAGTATCCCAACATTTGTTTTGCTTCCAAACTTCCTATTTTATGACCACCAACAAAAGCTTCTCCACTCGTTGGAACTATTAAATCAGAAAGCATAGACATAGTAGTTGTCTTTCCAGCACCATTAGGACCTAAAAAACCATATATTTTTCCAGGTTTAATATCGATAGTCAAATCATTTACAGCTATAAGATTTCCAAATTTTTTTGTAAGATTCTTTATTTCAATAATACTATCCATAAATCCTCCTCAAATATTTAGATCTTTTTAGTTTGTGACCAAATGATAGAAATATTAGCAATACTAATAAACTAGAGAATAAAAATAGCATTAATATGATATAAGGATTTGTTTTCTCTATTTTTATAGGAATTTCATAATTTTGAGTTTTGCCCCAAATATCTGTTGATTTAAAAACTAAATCATATTCCCCTCTTTTAAGTACCAAATCAAAATTATCATCATATTCAGTAGATAATAAAACTCCCTGGTTATAAATTCTTACTACTCTCATATCTTCTTTTTCACTCTTATTTAATTTTATTTCTAATGGAGATTTGTATGTTTTATCTTTTTTTACATTTTCTACTTTAAAATCATTATAAAAATCTATATTTAATGGGGATTTATTTGGTCCAATTCCAAAGATTATATTATCTTTTACCTTAATAGCTTCTGTAAAAAACGTGTTAATTTCAGACAATATTTGGTCTTTACTTGAGTCATAAATAACACTTGTATTTCCTGGAGGTTTAATAATAAATAAACAATCACTATCTAATACTTCAATTATATTTTTTGCATAAAAATTTTCATCATTTTGCATCTTTTCATCATAAATATTTTGAAAATTAGAATCAAAGAATATTTCAGTTGTCCTTATTGGAGTATTAGATTTTTTGTTTATATCATAAATTTCTAGTATTACTTTTGACTGCGGATAATATTCTTCCTTCAAAATAAATATTTCTTTTTTCCCATCTTTATTAATATCTGATCCAACTATAACAGTTTGATTCTTTGAATCATAATTAAACATAACAACCCCTTCTTGGTAAATCATACTATCTTCAATATATATTTCTTTTCTAGGTTCCGGGGAATTACCTTTAGAATGTTCTTTAGAATTATTTTCTATCTTATATATAATCGAACCATCTTTTCCGCTGAAAAAATTAAAGTTTAAATCTCCAGTCATTTCAACAAATTCATTAAATCCATCATCATTAATATCATAGTCTAAAAACATATATGGAAATCCATAGAAATTTATGTTTTCCATAATAAACAAATCAGATAAATCCTTTCCTGAAATAGCCCTATATACTTGTTTATTGTCTTTATTTCTATCATTAATTATTATCTCGTGTATTCCATCGTTATTTAAATCTGGAATAAGAACAGAATAATCTGTGTTTAATACATCTTTTGCATATGTAATCTTTTTATTATTCTTTACATAACTAACAATATTCCCACTTATCTTTGAAGTAAATAGAAATGCTTGACTAGCTTCAATAGCAACAAGGTCATCAATAGTATCATTGTTAATATCTCCAACACCAAAAAGCTTTGAAGATTGAACATCCAAATATGAATTTAAAACCCCATACAAAGCAATATTTGAACCATTAATTATATTAGAATCAATAAGTAATTCCGAAACACCATCGTAATTCATATCTTTAATAGCTTTCATATTATTCCCAATAAAATATGTTGGTATAGTTTTGCCATCTTTGACATATTGACCTGTTTTAATATTTTTGAAATTAATCACTTTCCCATTTACAGAATCAATAATTAAAATGTAAGTAGATATTACCTTGTTATCTTCATCCAAGCTATTTAATAATGCTGAAATATCTTGTTTTCCGTCTTTATTAAAATCTTGAGACATGCTTATAGAAAATAGCCCATTATTTTTTATTTCTTCTGGAATAATATAATCCCAAATTGAAACCGTACTATCTAAACTCTCATATTTAGAAAGCTTATATACTATTCCATTTGTCTTATAACTTGCATAAAAATTTTGATTAGATACATTTATTATTTCCGGAAAAGAATAACTATTATTGTTAATTAATACCTTTGAATAATTAGAATCTAATATTACACTAAATAAACCAACTTGTTCTACTAATACTCCTTCTTTAGTACTTGTCATATATATACTATTCTTATTTTCTGAACTAATAAAGTTCCCTATGAATACTTTTGTTTCACTAACTTTTAACTTAGTTTCATATTCATATTTACCAATTATTAAATATCCATCTTTAATATTTAAAGGCACAAGAAAATATGTACCCATATCTAAAGGCTCATTGTTTACTAATTTTACATTTGGTACTTCTACATTATTTAGTTCTCGAAA
Organism: uncultured Muribaculaceae bacterium; assembly: GCA_964428195.1. Lineage (GTDB taxonomy): Bacteria > Bacillota_I > Bacilli_A > RF39 > UBA660 > JAAYGD01. The sequence goes on from CAYRXC010000006.1 coordinate 4,080, forward strand.
ATCATTTAAATCGACTGTAATCATCCTTGGATTAAATGAATATGCTTTATCTCTTTCAATAGAATTAAAATATGCTTTTATTATTATTTTATCTTTATCTATTTGCATTTCAAAATTCTTATAATATTCTGTATTTTTATTTGTTGGATTTACTTCATTCCCATAAGGATAACTTTCACTATAATAATATCTATTTAACAAATCTTTGTTTACTTCTATAAGTTCTAGCTTCTTTTTTAATTCACCCGTTTTATAATTAATTAAATATAAATTCCCGTTTTCTCCCAAAGCATATATATTGTCTTTATAAAATTCAACTTGCCATATATTTTGCTTAACACTATATTTTTTATCTTCAAAAGACACTTCAATATCATCTATTATCTTATTAGCCCATAATAATTTTCCGGATTTGCTATCAATCAACTTTACTTCTCCTAATTGATTCGATAATGCTATCTCATAACTTAAATTATTATTTATGTCCTTTACTTGAGCTACATCCCAAATATTATCTTTGTCTTTGAATTTAAACTTTATTTTACCAGTTGATGAATCTAAAACATAAATAGAATAATCACTAATTACTACAATAGTGTTTCCTATTTGTTCAATTTTATATATTTTTATGTTTTCATAATAGTAATCATCATATGAAGATTTCTTTTCTTGCAATACTTTTGACCATAATATTTTTTCTTCTTTTCCACTTACTGCTACCAAGTTATATAATCCCTTTTCACTATTAACTGCATATACAATGTCTTTAAAATTATCTTTATTAATATCATTTATTACGATAACACTTACTGGTTTTGAACCTGTATCTATGTGCCTATATTCTTTTTCACTTTTTATATATACACCCGTATTAGACGCTAATATATAAGATTGTTTGCCACTAGTTTCATCAATATTAGTTATAATTGTCTTTTGTATTACGGAACCATCTACACCACTAGAAAAATTGTAAATGCTCTTATCTAAAGCATTTACATTTACAAATAAAACTAATGATAATACAAACAAAATTTTCTTCATTATTTCCCCTTAATTTTCTCTTGACTTCTTACTATTTCAATAACCCTTTCTTCTCCATAAATCATTTTAAGCATCTCTGGAGAATTTATCTCTCTTCCCACTCCATCTCTAGGAACTATACAATCAAATAAGATCTTTCTTTCAATATCAGAATGTTTAGAAAAATATATATCTGGAGTTTTCTCTTCTTTCCAATAATCTATACCTTTTAATCTTATACTATCCATTATCGGAAGAACAAACTCTTCTATTTTCTTAAGTTCTGCTTTGTCTTTATCAATTTGTATTTTAGAATCTTTTAAATCAAACTGTTTGTTAGCTGTTTCGCAATATACAATATAATTTCTAAATCTATAATAGAACTTTACTAGATTAAATACATTTTTAATCTCCTCATAGAAATCTCCCTTATCATATCTATCAAAACCATAATCCATTTCTTTTTTCCAATAATCTAATTCCCTAATTAATAGCAATCTATCTTCAATAATAGAATAAAGATTCCCAGATTCACTTTCATATTTTACAACTTTATCTTCATTCTCTTTAGAAATAGTCTTCACACCATCAAATGTTCGATATTCAAATATTCCTTTATTGACCTTCAAAGGGATTAATTTAGGAGACAAAGAAGATATAGTATTTAAAATAGAAAATAAAATTGTAAGATACCTTTCTTGATCTTGAACTGTTTCAATATCCTCTTCTATTATTTTAAATTGATTATTAAGTACTTCATAATAAGGTCTTAATTCAGGATGTTCTTTTATTTTTTCAAAAAAAACATGAATATCTCTACTTGATAGACGATGCTCTAACATTGCTATTTTAATAATATTTTGATCATCAGATAAAGGCTTTGAATATTTATCATTAAAGTCAAATAACTCACTCAATAAACTTAAAGCTTCTTTTTTTTCTCTTACTTGCTCTTTTGCTCTATTAAATCTATCAATTTCTAAGTGTGAATCCATCTTTTTTAAAAATTCTTCGTCTAACTGTTTTAGTTCTTCTTCTATTTTATTCATCAATATTAAAAACGAATTTTCATCTTCAACCCTAGTTTTTATTTTTAAAGATTGAATCAATTCTTCAAGATCATGAAACAATTCTACTCTATTATTTTTCTCAAATTTATATTTTATTTCTTTTAACTTTGAATATCTTAAAAATATATTCTTTCTATTATTTTCATAACAAAAAATCATCTTTTTTTTACATTCAGATATATCATTACTGTTTTTTCTTTCTAATTCGGATTTTATTTTATCTTTAAATCTCTCTTTATCTAATATGATCCCATCAATCAATTTTATATCTTCGGAATCTATTACCGTTTTTAAGCCTCTTAATTCAGAAATGTATTTTTCTATCTTACCTATTTCAGATTCAATAAAACTCTTTCTTTCAGAAATAATAATATCTAAATTGTCAAGCTCATAAAGTTTCTTAATATTTCTATTTTCGTCTCCCAAAAAGACAATATCTCTATTGAGTTCAAATAACTCTACAATATATGGAATAAATTTAGAATCTATCTTGTTATTATTTAAAAAATCATTTAATATTTCAAAGTATTCCATATAACCTCTCTTCTATTATACATAATAGCATTTTATAGATTTTTTATCAATAAAAAAGGATTCATAGAATCCTTTAATACACATTACTTTACCTATTGTTTTGATTTGGACTTCCGCTACCAGATTCTTGTTGATTATTTTGTTGAGTAGTTCCGTTTTGCTCTTGATTTTGTTCTTGAGATGAGTTTTCTTTTTGATTATTTTCCATATGTTCACTTTTTAATTCTTGCTTTTGATTTTCCCAAGTTTCTTTAAGTTGTTCTTTATTTTGATTAGCTTCTTCATGTCTTTCTTCTACTGCAGATTTAATATGGCCTTGAATTTCTTTCATTTCCATTTCTACTAATTCTTCTTCATTTAACTCTGGATTTAATTCAACTGCTTTAGAAATAATAAGCATTTTACCATAACTAATTTCATATTCATCGGCTGCTGTTTTTATATCTTCAGTAACACCTTTAACTGTCAATGTAGCATTATAATTTTTTTCTTGTATATGGGCTTCTATTTTTGTTTTAATTACATTTTCAAGTGACAATCTAGTGTCTTCAGATGCATTCATTACCATAAGTTCAATATTATTTTGTAACATTCCGATTTCCTCTGTTGAATCAATTATTTCCTCAGTAACATCCTCTATTGGTTTTCCAATTAAATCCATGTCTGACAACAAAACATCAGCGTCTTCATTAAGTGGATTAACCTCCTTTACAATATTATCTGAATCTACACCAAGTTCAACTTCAGGATTTATAGTTAAAAGAACATAGCTTAACTCTCCCGAATTCTTTTGGCTTACGAACACATATATTGCTACTGCTGCAAGTAAAACAATTAAAATGATTGGCAAAACTTTTTTCATCTTTCCTCCTTATAATAACAAAGTTACTACTTTTCACATAAAAAATCAAATATCTATTTTTTTATACTCAATAGAGAAAATTTATAAGAGAATATAAAGCTTAATACTAATATCAATAATGAAATAACTCCTTGAATATCAAAAGTTATTCCAGGATAAATTGCAAATACCGAGCCAGTCACAAATCCGATAATAATGCTATAAGTTTTACAATAATGTTTGTTTAATAAAAGATTCATCAATTTTATAAATATAAAAACTCCAAAGATAACTCCAAGTAATAATACTATAAATTGAATATAATTTTGACTAATCATTTTTACTGGATCAGTAATCAAGTTTATAAAATACTCATATGTTCCAATAAGCATCAACATAAATGAACTGCTTATTCCTGGAACAATTTTTCCTAAAGAAAAGATAATCCCGGTAATAAACAAATATACTAATGATTGAGTTTCACTAACATTTACTATAGATAAATCTACCAAATCTTTACCTAAAATAAATATCAATAATGAGACTACAAACGAAAACAGTATAAATATATTATTGGGTTTACCTTTCTCTTTTGTTTTACTAATTAATTTTGGAATACTACCCAGTATCAATCCTATAAAGAAGAAATACGGCTGTACAAAATTCTCTTCGAAAAGAAGAAACTTAATCAAATTGCCTAATAAAAACACTCCAACAAGCGCACCAACAATAATTGGAAATATAAACCTAATATTTTGCTTTGGCTTCTTAAAGAAATTATTTAAAGAATATACAATATCATCATATATATTTAATATAACGGCAATGACTCCTCCACTTACTCCTGGAAGAATCAAACCTATTCCGATAATCAGCCCATAGAGCATTTTTGTAAACATTTTTTTCTCCTATTCAAAAGTTGTTTTCTGATCTAGTGGTTGAATTTGAATATATGCGTTTCCATCATTTAAAGTAATTTCTTTACCATCTGCATATTTATAAGTTGTTTGGCCTTCTCTCGATTTCTTTTCCCAAGTAATAGGTCTTGAATATCCATTAGTAATAAAGTATCCTGTACCTGTTCCAACATTATCTAAAGTAATTCTCCCCTTATCAGAGTTAGTTGGATCTGGGTATCCCTTGACGTTTATTACTATAATATTTTTAGCAGTCAATTGATTATTTGACTCTACATCTTTATGTATATTTCCATTAATAAATCTCTTATATAGACCACTTACTGAATCGTACTCATATCTTACACTATAACTTGATGAATACTTAATAAAAGCCTTATTAGCTAAAAGAGAGTCCTCTTGATCATTAATATTTATTGGTTCTACAGAATAATTAAATAGATTATCTTTTTCTGTGGTATTTCTAATATTTTTGCCCAATTGATTAATTTCAGAAATACTAGTAAAAACATTATGAGGAGAAACATGTCCCCAAGTTCCTTTCCTTTTTCCAGGAGTAACATGAGCAACATTAAAAACCCCAATATCTCTTTCTGCTTGTGGACTCCATCCATGATGCGTATACAACACATCATTTTCCATAGCATAATCTAAAAAATAATGTCTAGCACTTCTTACTGGCCCAATATTATCTGCTTGACTATCTTTAAATATTGCAAATAATCTAGTTAAACCATATTCAACAGTAATATCATAAATAATGTATGCTTCTTCAAGTCCTGCTTGAGGCCAAGCTCCAGATACATTATCTATCATTACTCCAATAGGTCTAGTCTTTGATTCCAAATCTATAATCTTTAGCTTTGGTTTTGGTTCTTCTTTCTTCTCTTCAACTTTTTCTTTTTCCTTTTCTTTTTTTACTGGTTCCTTTAAAAAATCTTTTCCAATGAATACTACTAAAGCTGCTAATATTACTGTTACAAATACAGCAACAACATTCTTCTTTATTTTATGTCTTTTCATAAATCCTCCATACTAAATATTATATCACTTGAATATTATTTATTAAAATATGTAAAACAATTCTTTACATAATAAAAAAAGCACTAGGTGCTTTTGTTTATTTGGTTGCGGGAGTAGGACTTGAACCTACGACCTCTGGGTTATGAGCCCAGCGAGCTACCAAACTGCTCCATCCCGCGATATAAAAAGTGGCGGAGGAAAAGGGATTCGAACCCCTGCGCCGTTTACACGACCTCCCGGTTTTCAAGACCGGTCCCTTCAACCAGACTTGGGTATTCCTCCATCATTGGTGCCCGAGGCCGGACTTGAACCGGCACAAGATTTGATTCTCGCAGGATTTTAAGTCCTGTGCGTCTACCTGTTCCGCCACTCGGGCGCTAAAAATTGGTGTCCCGTACAGAATTCGAATCTGTGACCCTTTGATTAAAAGTCAAATGCTCTACCAACTGAGCTAACGGGACATATATATAAAATGGCTGCCTCGGCTAGGTTCGAACTAGCGGGTGTCAGAGTCAAAGTCTGATGCCTTACCACTTGGCTACGAGGCAATAACTTAAAGTGGTGGAGAGAGGTGGGTTTGAACCACCGAACCCGAAGGAACAGATTTACAGTCTGCCGCGTTTGACCACTTCGCTACCTCTCCATTATGGTGCCGAAAACAGGAATCGAACCCGTAACCTACTGATTACAAGTCAGTTGCTCTACCAGTTGAGCTATTTCGGCAAAAAAATGGTGGAGGATATAGGACTCGAACCTATGGCCCCCTGCTTGTAAGGCAGGTGCTCCAACCAACTGAGCTAATCCTCCGCATCATTAAAATGAACGCATAACTAATATAACACTTACTTTTGCCTATTGTCAATATAAAAAGACTATTTTTGACGTAATTCTTCGATTTTGCTTCTAATAAATATTTGGAGATTTTCTTCTAATAATTTAAAACCCAATCCCACTTCATTTATCATTTTTCTTTCTTTCTTTGGTTTTACCTTATAATCAATATCTTTAATTGATAACTTAATGTGGTTTTTCTCCTCATCAACCTCCAAAACCTTAGTGTAAATAATGTCTCCAACCTTACCATACTGATTTACATCTTTAACAAATAAATCAGATATTTCTGATATGTGAATTAATCCACTATAATAATTATCTAAATCTACAAATATTCCATATTTTTGAAATCCAGTTATAATTCCCTTAACTATTTTTCCCGGTTTATACTCAGACATATCACACCTCAAATACATTATATCAAATTATTTACTTTGTTCAAAATTAAATGTATAATTTATATGTAAATAACAAGGAGAGAATAATGAATTTATATGAGAAAACAATTAGTAAGTTAGAATCAAGAGGAATAAAAATAGATGATATAGCAGAAATTACATTGCTATTACAAGGGAAATATTATAAAGACTTATCAATAGAGACTTGTAAAAAATATGTAAAGAATGTAATAGAAAAAAGAGAAAGTATTCACGCTATATTAACTGCCATTGCAATAGATGAAGCTGCCGAAAAAAAATTATTTGATAAAGAAATAAATGATCTTATTACAAATGACGAAGGTTTATATGGAATAGATGAAATACTTGCACTCAGCATAGTAAACATTCATGGATCTATAGCATTGACAAACTTTGGATATGCAGACAAATTAAAACCGGGTATAATCAATAAAATAGACGCTTTAGGCAAAGAAAAAATACAATGCCATACGTTTTTAGATGATATAGTGTCTGCAATTGCTGCTAGCGCAGCAAGTAGAATTGCCCACTATGAATCTGATAATAATTAAGACCCTTTCTTTTTAAATGAGAAAAAATCAAAAAATTTTTTTTCTTTTTTTTCGTTTTCATAATCCTCTGGAGTCTTTTTTAATTTATCTAGATTTTTTTCATACCCCATTCTAGTAAGATTAGCAACTTTCCTTTTTTCAAAAAAATCATTCAAGTTTGACATAAAATCACCTCATAATTATTATAAAACAAAAAATGAAGAGATAAATAATATTCTCTTCATTTTACACTTAACATGTAAATTATTTTGCTTCCTCTATTGCTCTCGTTTCTCTAATTACTGTTACTTTTACTGTTCCAGGATATTGCATTTCTTCTTCTATTCTATCTTTAATATCCCTTGCTATCTTATAGCTTTTCAAATCATCTACTTGTTCTGGTTTTACAATTACTCTTAATTCTCTTCCAGCTTGCATAGCAAATGACTTTTCTATTCCTTCAAAACTATTTGCAATAGTTTCAAGTTGTTCCAATCTCTTAACATAATTTTCTAAAGAATCATTTCTAGCACCTGGTCTTGATGCTGATAAAGCATCAGCAATAGCAACTAATACAGAGATAACCGATTTAGCTTCCGAATCTCCATGATGAGATTCTATTGAATTTATTACTACTTTGTCTTCATTATATTTTCTTGCTAGTTCTACGCCTACTTCGACATGGCTTCCTTCCATTTCAAAATCTATTGCTTTCCCTATGTCATGAAGCAAACCTGCTCTCTTTGCTAAAATTACGTTTTCACCTATTTCGCTAGCCATTATACCGGCAAGAGATGCAACTTCGATTGAATGTTGTAAAGCATTTTGTCCGTAACTAGTTCTAAAATGTAATTTCCCAATGACTTCAACTATATATGGGTCTATCTTATTTAATCCCAATTCTAATATTGCATTATTTCCATATTCTATTATCTTGGTCTTCATATCTTTGCTAACTTTATCATATAATTCTTCTATTCTAGCCGGATGAATTCTTCCATCTTTAATTAATGATTCCAAAGTTATTTTTGCTATTTCTCTTCTCAAAGGATCAAAACTAGATATAACTATAGCTTCAGGAGTATCATCAATAATTAAATCAACACCCGTAACAGCTTCAATAGTCCTAATGTTTCTTCCTTCTCTACCAATTATTCTTCCTTTCATTTCATCATTAGGAAGATTTACAACAGATACCGTTTGTTCATTCGCAACATCAGAAGCATATTTTTGCATCGATAAAACAAGCATTTCTTTTGCTTTTTTGTCTACTTCTAATTTTGCTTCAGCTTCTTTTTCTTTTATAAGTTGAGAAATCTCAATTTCCATAGTTTCCTCAACTCTTTTGAATAACAACTCTTTTGCTTTTTCTTTGTTGAATCCTGATATATTCTCTAATAATGTCTCTTGTTCTTTTTTAATTTCTTCCACTTTATCTTCTTTTTTTTGGATTTCTTTTTGCTTTTGAGTCAAAGCTTGATCGCGTTCTTCGAGAGCCCTATCTCTATTTTGTAATAATTCGTCTCTCTTATCAATTTTATTTTCTCTTTGAAGTAATCGATCTTCGATTTCTTTTATTTCGTTTTTTCTTTCTCTTACTTCTTTTTCGTTTTCCATCTTTGATTTATGTATCTCTTCTTTTGCTTCTAAAACAGAATCTCTTTTAATTCTTTCCGCTTCCTTTTTGGCTTTTTCAATTGTCTCATCAGCTTTTTTTGTTGCACTATTACCTTTTCTACTATTATATACAAAAACGGTGGTAGCACCAATTCCCAATCCAAATATAGAGGCTAAAATGGCTGTTCCTACTAATCCCATGCGTCCTCCATTTTGAGTTTACCTTTTAAATAAAACTCTATCTATATTGTAAGTTTTATTGATTATAAAGTCAAGTAAAAAGGTTCTATACTTTAGAACCCTTTATTACTTATTTTATAAATTCATCAGAACTTGCACTTTTAACTTCTTTAACTCTTTTAAATGTTCCAATCATTGCTTTATAACCATCTTCTTGTTCTGGATCACCAGAATATTTTATAGTCACTTGATCACCATTTAATTCTAAAGTAAATATTGCTTCTTCCCCTTCGTCATCTGTTTTTATCATTTTTCCATCTTTGAAAGTCATAGCATCTTCATAATTAATAGAATAAATTAATTCTTTCTTTTCATTAATCATCAATTCATTAGCAACTTTTAAAGATCCAACCTTTCCATCTTTGGTAAATAACAATATTTGAGTATTACCGGCATCATTCTTGTAAACTCCATTCCATTTTTCATAATCAAGTTTTTCAATTACGGGATTCTTATCACCATTTTTTTCGCCATTTTCTACTTCACTACTACCTTTTTTATTTAAAAGATAATAAGCGCCAACCATCAAGCCTACTATTACTAAAACAGTAATTAAAACCCCAACTATAGATGATTTTTTTTCGTTATTTTTATTATCATTAACTTCTAATACTTCTTTCTCTTCCATTTCTATCCTCCTAGAATATAAGTTATCACATTTTTACTATTTTTTCAACCCTTTACCAAATTTTTGATTAAATATGTATATTAATACAACAAAAAAATAGACTATTTGTCTACTTTTTGTTTTGTAGTTGTTTTCACTTTTGGCTTGTCTTCACTCTTTGGTTTACTTTCTTTTTTTGGTTTAACAACTTTTTCATCAGACGATTTAACTGAAGGTTTTGGTTTGCTTTCTTTTGTTTTTTCTTCAGTGCCTTCCTTTTTTGCTTCTTCTTTCAATACAACCTTTTTTGGTTCATACTTCTTTCCTTCCAAAGCATATTTAGAAATTTCAACCAAATCTTTAAAAGTATTTGGATTTTCAATTGCAATTTCTGCTAACATTTTTCTGTTAATAGATAATTCAGCTTTTGTTAATCCATTAATGAATTTAGAATAACTAATATCATTATCCCTACAAGCTGCATTTATTCTTGTAATCCATAGTTTTCTAAAATCTCTTTTCTTTCTCTTTCTATCTTTATATGCATAAACTCCTGAGTGCAATAATTGCTCTTTTGCAGTTTTATACAATCTATGTTTACTTCCAAAATAACCCTTAGCTTCTTTTAATGTTTTCTTTCTTCTATTTCTAGCGACAGTACCGCCCTTAACTCTTGCCATTTTTTCCTCCTTAATATATTACTGATTTTAATCTTTTCGCATCCGACTTGCTTAAAATAGAACCTTTTCTATTTTTTCTATTTACTTTTGCATTCTTTTTTCCAGTGTTATGTCTACTTGATGGTCTTCCAATCTTAGCAGGCCCACCACTAGGTCTAGTATTGATTTTCTTGCTTGTAGCTTTATGTGTTTTTAATTTCGGCATAGTTCCTCCTTATTTTTTTTTGGGTGTTAAAATTATAGACATTGTTTTAAATTCAAATCTTGGTTTTGATTCAATTTCAGAAATATCTTCCAATGCTTTAGCATACCTATATAGAACTTCTTCTCCAAGCTCAGTATGTGCTAGTTGTCTTCCTTTGAATCTTATAGAAGCTTTAATCTTGTTACCCTTCTCTAAATACTTAGTGGCATTTTTAACTCTAGTATTAAAGTCGTGAACATCTATAGTAACAGATAATCTATATTCTTTTACTTCGACATTAGTTTCTCTCTGTTTTTTTTCGTTTTCTTTTAGCTTTTTCTTTTTCTCGTATTTAAACTTCTTATAATCCATCAATTTTGCAACAGGTGGATTTGAACTTGGATTAATTAAAACCAAATCAAAACCAGCATATTCAGCAAGAACTAACGCATCTTCTTTAGATTTTAAACCGAGTTGTTCTCCTTTAGGACCAATAACCAAAAATTGTTTTACATTGATTTGTTCATTTGCCAACAAATCTTTTTCCCTATTTGCTATAAAAAGCACCTCCAATAAAAAAGGTAAATATGTAACATATTCACCTCAAAAAAACCATAAATCAATTAATTTATATTCGGCTTTTAACCCAAAACATCGAGTAATCGGGTGAGATATGTATCTTCTTTCCTTTTTCAAATTTAATTTAATTATATATTAGTAATTATTTGTTGTCAAGCAATTATTTGTTAAACAGTAAATAAAGTAATGTAGCTAAAGTAATTATTACAGCTACTATCCCATTTATTCTTTCTTGCTTAGATGATTTATTCTTTAACCCAACTGCATAAGAGAATAATAAACCTCCTACTAAACCTCCTAGGTGAGCAGCATTATTTATTCCAGGAACTGCAAATCCAATAAATAAATTAATAGCTATAATAGGCAATATTTGCTTTATCATTACATTGCCCAAATAAGCCCTATAATTATATCCAAAATACAACAATGCACCGAAAAGTGCAAATATCGCTCCACTAGCGCCAGCAGATATTGTTGCATAATCTACAAACAATAAAGACACAAGAGATGCTATTAAAATACCTCCAAAATATATTATTAGATACTTCTTTTTACCAAATAAGTTTTCTACTTGAATTCCAACTGCTCTTAATGCCCACATGTTAAAAAACAAGTGCGTTATTCCAATATGCAAAAAAGCAGAGGTAAATAATCTAAAATACTCGCCACCTTCGATAATATGAATTTTTGATAATGCTCCAAAATTAACAAGGGTAGAAATATTTTCACTTCCCTTTCCAAATATATACATTAGAATAAACAATATAATATTAATTGCCATTATTACATAAGTAACAAGAGGTTTATCATTATTGATTAATGATTCTGCTTCTTGGCTTCTTCTTTTGTTTACATTATTAAGATCAGATGTTATCTTTGTAAACAATTCAACATCTGGTTTATCCTTTGCTAGCTTTAAATTAACATCAGAAAAAGCTGTATTGATTTCTTTTGATTTCAATATGTCTTCTTCATTTTTTACTACTACTGAGTCGATATTCTCTTCTCTTTTGGGTTCAACATATTCACTTAAATCTGTGAATATTGATAATGTCTTAATTTTAAAAGATAACGTCTTACGCTTAATTTGATGAACTATTTTTTTTGTTTTAAATAAATCAAAATCATATTGTGCGTTATTATGTATATATCCTGTCATTATTCTAATTATTCTATACTCTTGATCGGTATTTTCAAGCCAAATTTCGTTTTCTACACCTCTTAATATTATTGGATTATAACCTTTTTCTGTAATAAAATAATGCAATAATTTCATTACAATCATATCTTTATCTCTAAACATCAACTGTTCTTTCATTTTTCCTCCTCTATAATGCACCTTCCAACATAAACTCCATTAGAATTTGATTGAATTATTCCTCTAGTTATTCCTGCTCCATCCCCTAAAGCATATAAATTTTTAAAATTAGTTTCAAACTTATTATTTACTAATACCTTATTATTATAAAACTTACATTCAACTCCATACAACAAAGTTTCTGCAGAATTAAATCCAGGAGCAACTCCATTTAATGCTTCTATCATCTCTTCTATTGATTTGATTATTCTATATGGCAATACTAAAGATAAATCACCCGGCACAGCATCTTTTAATGTAGGGACAATATTCCCCCTCATAATTCTTTCTTCCGTGGTTCTTCTTCCTCTTTTTAAATCTCCATATCTTTGTACTAGTACTTTACCATCCGCAAGCATATTAGCAAGTTTAGCAATAGATTTTGCATACCCAATTGAATCCTTAAAAGGTTGAGTAAAAGTTTTAGATACTAATATAGCTAGATTAGTATTATTTGTCTTTGATTCCTTATAAGAGTGTCCGTTTACAGTTATTAAATTATCTTCATATCTTTCAATTACAACTTCTCCTGAAGGATTTTGACAAAAAGTTCTTACTGTGTCATCAAATGTTTTACTATTATAAATAAACTTACCCTCATATAAATACTTATTAATATTTTCCATTACTTCATTTCTAACTTCAACTCTTACTCCAATATCCACTACTGATGGAACAGAATCAATCTTATGCTTATGACAAATATTTCTAAGCCATTCTGAGCCTTCTCTTCCAACTGATAATATTACATACTTAGATTCTATTTTCTCTCCATTTATGATTACTCCATTAATTTTATTGTCTTTAATTATAATATCATCAACCATCGTTCTAAACTTAAAATCAACACCTTTTTCTATCAAATATTCTTCTATTTTTGAATATATTTCATAGCTTTGATCAGTTCCTAAATGTCTCAAAGGATACACGATTAATTTTAAATTATTTTTTATTGCCTCAACTTCTATTTCTTTTATCTTATCAATATGATCATTTCCATATATTTTGTCATCAGCTCCAAAAGATAAATAAATTGAATCAACATAATCTATTAATTCTTGAGTCTTCTCATACCCAATATATGTTTGAAGATTTCCTCCTACATCGGGAGATAAAGTCAACTTTCCATCACTAAATGCACCAGCGCCCGAAAATCCAGTAGTAATATTACAAGGATTGCAATTGACACACTTTCCTGTCGTTCTTTTCGGACAAACCCTATTTTTTATTGAGTTTCCTTTTTCTATCATCAATACTTTTAATTTGCTATTTTTAACTATTTCCAAGGCTGCAAAGATTCCAGAACAACCAGCCCCTACAATAATAACATCATACTTTTTCATTATTCCTCCGCATATTTCTTAACTAGTTCATTAAATTCTTCTTCCGGTTCTACACTAAACTCCATATACTCTTTAGTAATTGGATGACAAAATCCTATTTTTTTTGCATGTAACATTTGTCCATAATCATTTGTTGGTTTTTTATTACTATATAAAGGATCATTGATTATTGGATATCCAATGTATTGCATATGAACTCTTATTTGATGAGTTCTTCCTGTATCAAGTTTGCATTCAACTAAAGTTGAATTTTTATATCTTTTTAATACTTTGAAATGAGTTACAGCATCTTTACTATTCATTTCAGTTACTTTCATTTTTTTTCTATCATCATTATCTCTTCCTATTGGAGCATCAATAGTTCCTGTATCGTGGCTTATTACTCCACTAACTAACGCTAAATAAATTCTATTAACTTTCCTTTTTTGTATTTCTTTACTCAAATATAAGTGTGTATCATCGTCTTTAGCAACCAATAATAATCCACTAGTATCTTTATCTATTCTATGAACTATACCAGCCCTATTATTGTCATTACTAAGATTATAATGATACATCAATCCATTTACTAAAGTATCGTTGTAATGTCCTGCAGCTGGATGAACTACCAAACCACTTGGTTTATTTATTACTAGCATATATTTGTCTTCATAGACTATATTTAGTTTCATATTTACTGGTAATATTTCATTATTTTCTTGAATCTCTTCATCTATTTTAATTTCATCATCTACTCTAACTATATAACTATTTTTTATAATATTATCATTAACTAATATTTTATTATCTTCTATTAATCTTTGAATTTTACTTCTACTAATATTTAATATTTCAATCAAATATTTATCTATTCTAAGGTCACTTTGTTCGTCTACTATTATTATTTTCACCAATTACTCCTTTCGGAATGAACATGGAATATATGACAATTATAAATCCAATTACTAAGCACATATCCGCAAAATTAAATACTGGAAAATTGTAACCAAATATATAAAAATCCAAGTAATCAATTACAAAACCATTTAATATTCTATCAATAAAATTACCTACTATTCCTCCAAAAATCAATGAATATGATATCGCCTCAACTTTATTGATATTTACATCTACAATTACATATCTAATAAGTCCAATCATAGCTATTATAGAAAGAATAACAAATAATATACTACTATCTTGTAATATTCCAAAAGCTGCCCCACTATTTTTTATATAAGTCAAATAAAAGAAGTTATTGATAACTTTTATATTTTGCGCAAAATCAATAGTATTTACTACTATGTACTTTATAACTTGATCTATAATACTAAATATTAAACCAAAAACCAATATCTTTTTATACATAAAACCACCAAAATCATTGTATCAAAAAAAAAGAAAAAGGACAATGTCCTTTATTTAACAGAAATATCAAAATCCTCGATTTTATCAGAATCAAAATATCTAGTCTCTATCTTAAAATCCTCTTTTTCAATAAGCATTTTATACCACTCTTGATTATTATCATAATACATTGTAATATACAAATTTTCTTCTTTATGATGAACCTTCATAGTGCTCTCTGTTTTATCTTCTACTGTGTAATCATCTTCATTATTTAATAAACTTTCAATAAAAAGGATGTCAAAAAATTTATTATCTATATTTTCAATGAAATTTCCTTCATATTTTACAAATTCGTCATTTTCTTTAATGTACATTTTCTCATCATTTTGATAATAAGTGGTCTCTATATCATTTTCTTTTTTTGTTGTCAAAGTTTTTAATCCATATGCTTTTCCACTTAATTCAATACTATCATTTACAATATGATTAAAAGCAAAATTTTTCACAATTACTTTATTTTCTTCTTTATTACTTCCAAATAAATTGCCAGTAGTTTGACTATCTCTATTTCTACTATATGAAAACATTAGAAAAATAAATAATAACGAAACCACTACAAGTAATGTTTTATTTTTTTGTTTTTCTTCCATAATATTACCTATGATAATATCTTTCCACTGATATCCCTTCCATTTACAAATTCTTTGTAATTCATCTTTCTCTTGCCTTCTAATTGTAAAGACTCTATCAATATAATTCCATCTTTAGTCTTTACAACTATTCCAGAATCGATTTTTATAATTTCTCCATTTTTTCCAGAATAATTACCTTTCTTCATAGATGCATTCCATATTTTACAGATTCTATCTTCTAACATGGTATATGCTACAGGCCATGGATTTAGTCCTCTTATCTTGTTATATATAGTTTCTGTTGTTTCATTCCAATCAATTCTTTCATCTTCTCTTTTTATATTATATGCATATGTTGCTTGTTCATTATCTTGTTTAATTCTAGTATTATTTCCATTTATTATATCAGGCAAAGTTTTTGATAAAAGATCTCTTCCTAAAATACTCAATCTATCATGCAAAGATCCAACATTTTCGTCTTCGCCTATCTTAATCTTTTCGATTGATATTATATCGCCAGTATCCATCCCTTCATCCATATACATAATGGTAATTCCCGTTTCATTGAGTCCATTTAATATTGCTCTATGAATAGGAGCACCTCCCCTAAGTTTTGGCAATATCGATGCGTGAACATTTATACATCCAAACTTAGGACAATCTAAAATCTCTTTCGGAATTATTTGACCATAAGCACAAGTAACTATTATATCCGGCTTCAAACTTATTACTTGATCAAATTCTTTTCTGATTTTTACTGGTTGAAAAACTTTAATATTGTTTTCCTCAGCAACCTTCTTTATAGGACTAATTTTCTCGCTTTTATCAGGTTGAACAACCACACCAATTACATTTGTTTCTTCAATTAAATACTTTAATATTGGAACAGAAAAGTCAGGTGTACCCATGAATATAACATTGATGTTTTTCACTATATCCACCTAGTTATTGGCTTAACTCTCTTGTTAGGATTATATTGTTCAAAGAATGCAATTAAATAATCAATAAAAGCATTCAAATATGAATCATCATCTTTTAATATAGCATCTACATTCAATTTTTCCTGTAATTCAATTGAAAAATAATAATCGAATATATAATTATGCATTGCCAAATCTAGTTCTTTTGCTTTTTTAATAGAATCTTCACAATCTAGCTTACAAGAACTAACATATTTCTTATAATAATGAACTAATTTTCTACTAAAATTATCTTCATCCAAAAATTCACATTCTACTATTTCCTTATAGTGTTTAAAAATTGAATTATCCATGATTACCTCCCTATTAACTTTCCTATATCACTCATAGTAACAAATAGCATCAACAACATCAATAAAGAAAAACCAGCAATATTAATGGCATTTTCAACTTTTAAAGGAATTGCTTTTCTTCTTATTTTCTCTATTATCAAAAACAATATTCTTCCACCATCAAATGCAGGAAAAGGCAATAGATTTATAAATCCAACATTGATTGCCAATAAAGCTAGCAAAGATAGTACAGATTGAAATCCACTGTCTACAGTTGCTTCTACAGTAGAATAAATTCCAACAGGTCCCGCCAAATTATCTATACCCAAACCTCCAGTAAAAAGTCTTCCTAATACTTTATACATAGATATTATGTTGTTACCTAATTCTACAAAAGGATATTTAATAATTGATAAAAAACTTTTACTTGTTTTTTGAACAATTTCAAATCCAAATACATATCTAGATTCTTTTCCTTCTTCATATAATTTAGGAACAATAAATGTTTCTTTTGTATTTCCTTTTTCGTCAATTAATTTAAAATTTACTCCATCTTTTATATATTCATCATCATAAAGCACTAATAATAAATCATCTATAGTATTAACTTTATATTTACCAATTTGAACTATTTTATCTCCATCTTTCATTTCGCTGTCGATAGCATTATATTCATCAGCAAGCACTCCAACATAAGGAGCTGGTTCTCTTGCGCCATACAAAACACCAATTAAGAACAATACAACAAACGCTAGTAAAAAATTGAATGATGCTCCAGCAACCATTATCGAAAATCTTTGCAAAACAGTTTTGCTTTGTAATTTTTTAGATTTAGGGATTTTTTTATCATCTTCTATTTCTTCTCCTGCTAATGCAACAGATCCTCCAATAGGTAATAGCTTTATACAGTAATCTGTCTCATCATTCTTCCTATTAAATTTATATAAGGTTGGCCCCATTCCTAATGAAAAAGAATAAACATGTACTTTAGCTCTCTTAGCAAAAATATAGTGTCCAAGTTCATGAACAAACACTATTAAACCTAAAATTAATACAAAAACAATCAAATTCAATATCCACATATTTCCTCCTATAAAACTGATATAAAGAATATATATCCAATTACAACAAATATTAAACTGTCAAATCTATCTAAAACTCCACCATGTCCAAAAATAATATTTGAAAAATCTTTTATATTGTAATATCTTTTAATTGAACTAAATACTAAGTCTCCTAATTGACTTATTAGGGACAATAACATAGTTACCGACAATAACAACAAAATATCAACACCATCATTTATTGATGTATAGTATACAGTAGATGCTATAAAAGTACCAAATAAAATACCAACTATTAAACCGATTATACTCTTCTTTGGAGATATTTTGGGGCATAATTTTTCTCTTCCCGATAATGAACCCGCTATATAAGCATATACATCAGTAGATATAGATATCGACATTAAATATATAAACCTTTTTAAATCATATTCCCTTATAAATATCAACAAATTAAATACAAAACCTATTAATAATACAATTCCCAAAATATATATAGCATCTAAAATATTGTATTTATCAATATCACTATATATGATCATTGGAATAAGGAAAAAAATAAACATCATAGAAATTATTCTATAATCGATAAAAAGAGAATAATTATCGACATTGTATCCACTATAAATAATAAAACATAAACTAACAAACGCTAATAATTTAACAAAAAATGGAATCTTTTTCTTTAATTCTTTTAACTTTAATAACTCTCTAAGAGATAATAATCCTAATATTGTAGCCGCAATTTTAAATGCATTTCCACCATAAAAAAGTATTGGTAAAAAAATAGCACATAATAATACAATTCCAATTATCCTTTTTTTCATATATTCACCTTAATCAATTATATTATAATTAATCATTTATATCAAGTTATTTAATAATCAGCGTTTTTGATTTTTTAGTGTTAAAATATCATTTATTATTATAAATATACCATTATTGAAAATATATTATTAATATGCTAATATATCTATTTAATTGAGGTGCTATATGAAGTATAATTCTGATTTTAAATTCTATTTATTACCGTCAAATTCTGTTTTTTCCGATTTTTTAAAGGATTTCGAATACGAAGAGGATGTACCTTTTTATGGAAAAAAAGACTTTGATCCTATTATAAAAATTGCGGTCGATAATAATACATTCTCTACCTCAATGGTTTATGCTGATGCAGCAAAAATAATAGATATTTTACAAAATCAATTATCTTTGTTAACAAATGGGACCGAAGAATCCCTTGATGCTGAAAAGAAAATAAAGAAATTGATTGAAAAAACATATTACATTATTTCTTCACATATGGGAGTTCCGTTACTAAAAGCATTATATGATTATGATTTTGCAGCTTCAAGTGATAAAAGAAAAGTGGAAGCAGAAATTAATACATCAATAAAAGCAAACAATTGCCCTCTTGAAGGAAAGGAACACAAACCAAAATTAATTAAAACAGATACTAATGCATCATTAAAAACAGACAATTACTCTCTTGAAGAAAAGAAACAAAGACCAAGAAAAGTTAAAATGTTAACAAAAAAATAAGAAATAATATTTCTTATTTTTCTTTCATTAATTCAATTATTTTGTCAAAATCATCATCTTTTGAAACAATATTTTTCTTTACACTTTTACATTTTTCACAATTATAAATTATTTTAAATGTATCTTTATACTTTTCGATATCGATCGGTTTTAATTTTCCTTTACATTCTTCTAGCCTATCTCCTGGATTAATATCTACATGTTTTGAATGCAAACAATATGGACAATGATCTCTAGAAGTATATCCTAATGGTTCAACTTTTTTGTTGCAATTACAACATATAAATGATTCATCATTCTTAGAAAATCTTTTCATTTTAAGAACACTTTTAAATATATTTTTTTTCCTTTTTGAACAATAAATTCCTTCTCATTAATCATTTGGTCCACACTGTCTACTTTCTGATTATCAATAGAAATTCCTCCTTGTTCAATTAATCTTCTTGCTTCTGATTTAGAAGGTACTAAATTAGTTTTAACTAATAAATCTAATATATTTATATTATTATCATCGAGTTTTATTGATGGCATATTAGACGAATCATTTCCCGAAAATACTTCTTTAGATGTAACTTCAACTTTCTTAGCATCTTCTTCTCCATGTACTAATTTTGTTACTTCATATGCCATTATCTTTTTAGCTAATCTAATATCAGATTTACATATTTCCCTAATATAGTTCATATCAAAATCACTAAAGAACGCTAATAATCTTTCTACATCTTCATCATAAGAATTTAGAAACATTTGATAAAAGTCGTATACCGTGGTTTTATCCCTAGAAACCCATAAAGTTCCACTAGATGTTTTTCCCATCTTTTCTCCATCTGCCTTTACAAGCAAAGGACAAGTAAATGTATGAAGCTCTCTATCTTTTTTACCTTCATAAAAATCTATTTTTCTAGCTAGATCAGCACCTGCTAACATATTAGCCCATTGATCAGATCCCCCAACTTGTATCTTGCATGAATAATTATCATTCAAATATACGAAATCATATGCTTGCATCAACATGTATCCCATCTCTAAAAATGTCAATCCACCTTCTTCAAGTCTTTTCTTATAACAATCAGTAGCAAGCATCTTGTTTACATTAAAATGTATACCAATATTTCTCATAAAATCTATATAAGATTCTGATTTAATCCAATCGTTATTATCTAATACGATTGCTGGATTATCCCCTTCTATATTAACAAATCTTTTAACCAATTCTTTTACTTCAGTTTTGTTATGGTCTACTTGTTCCTTAGTTAGCATCTTTCTCATATCACTTCTTCCAGAAGGATCTCCAACCAAAGCAGTTGCACCACCCACAACTATTATTGGATGATGTCCCATTTTTTGCAATCTTCTAACTAAAGTTAGTGCAAAAAAATGTCCAATATGAAGACTATCTGCCGTTGGATCTATTCCCAAATAAAAAGTAATTTTTTGATTATTTATTAAATCTTTAATAATATCTTCATTAGTAGACTGGTAAATATAACCTCTTTCTTTTAATTCTTCAAACATACTTCCTCCTATAAAAAAACACTACAAATCTAAGGACGAATAATCGCGGTACCACCTTAGTTCATAGTATTTCTATGCTCTCATTATTATAACGTAATAATCGTTCAAACTCATAATATGTATATTCATTTAATTATTGTCTTAATTTTCACCAATCATTAAGTCTCTTTATACAACAAATAAATTACTATTTACTAATCAACGTTTGATAAAGAAATTGTATCATTATATTTTTTTTGTGTCAACAATACCATTTGTTTATATATCTTTTCCATATAAATCAAGCAATTTTTGATGTATTCCTGGTTCTATCATATCTATTGTATTTAATACCAATTCCAAAGATTTCTTATATTCACCATTACTAAATAATACTTCTGCTCTATCTAATCCCTCTTCTAAATATTGCTTATTGCCTCTATATCTATTACCATATACGATTGCATTTTCAGCCATAATAGAAGTTTTAATCAGTTCATTAGTAGTATTGTGAAATTTAAACACTAAATCTCTTGCAGTATCTACCCTAGTATTTAAAGTTTGAATGTTTATTGGTTTTTTCGCTAATTCTTTATTGATCTCTTTTATACCTTCATATGCTTCTTCCATTTCAACATAATACATCTTTGATATTACAGGCAAAGAATATTCTCTCATCTTATATTTAGTTGTTTTTAATAGTTCTTCTATTTCCTCTAATTGCTCCCTAGCCCTTTTTTCATCTTCTTGCATATTTCCTACTGTTTGCATATAATTATTAGATTTCAACTCTAATTCATTAAGTTTTGACATCAATAATTCTAATTCACTTAATAATCTAGAATAAGGAAAACTTACAGTATTTTTAGTATCACATAATAAATTAAAATCTTTATTTGCTTCTTCTAAGTCAGCTGCTATTTCATTTAAATCTTGAATTTGAGATTGAGACAATTCGTAGTTACATTTTGCATCTGTTACTTTTCCATAAAGGCATGTTGTAACCTCATTAATTTTAGTAATCTTTGATTTAAAAGTTACTATCTGTTCTTCAAAATTTTTCCTAGCATTCTTTTCTATTTCAAGGTCATTATATAAAGAATCAAAATACTCTAATATTGTCTTCAATTCCAATAAAGCATCTTCTAAATTCAGCACTCTTATTCTAGACTCTATATCCTTAATCTTTTTTTCTATTTCATTTATATTATAATCTATATTTAAGTAATCTAATTGATACCCATCTTTTACCATTTTATTAGATAATAATCTTGTTTCATCAATTCTTTTAGGAATAAGGTTATCGATCATCAAAATAATTGAAGGCAATTCATCCTGAACAGTTTGCATGTGCTTTATCATAGTATCCAAAGAATTGACAATTGTCTTAACATCATCATATTCTTGGTTTTCCATAAGCTCTTCAAAAACTTGAAATCTTTTTTCAATATTATCTATTTGTAATTGAACAGGTTTTTCTAACTCTTTATAATCCGTCTTAGTAGAGTTGAATATCTTGATTATTTCTCTAAATTTTGACTTATAATCAGTTACTATTGCCCTGTATTTATCTTCACTTAAAGTAATTTCTTGTATCTCTTTAAAAATCTTATCTCTTTTTTCTCTAGCTTCATATATTTTAATTTCCGTTTTGCTTTTCTTTATTAAATAATCATTATAATTCTTTTGTTCTAAAGAGTATTCCGTTTCAAGTATCAGGTCATTTATCATTGGAACATACTCAGTTTTTATTTTATCGATACCTTTCGTCCAATTAGTACATCTGATCTTAAGCTTCTCATTTCTAATTAAACTCTCAGCTTTTGATAATTCGGTCATAATAGAAGGATCAACGACAATATTTTTTTGTTTATCTAAAGAAGTCAATTCTTTTTTATATTTCTTGTTAATAAGGTGTCTCAATAAAAACAACACTGAAGAAATAGAAATAATAGCGATTATATAAAAAGTTACAAAAAATAATATTATTTCTCCCATATCTCCTCCTAGTATATATTTATTTTACCACGTTTTTTTGTTTTTTTGAATCACAATTATATTAATAAATAATCATTGACTAATAAAGTTATAAATATTATAATACTAATGCATTAAACATTTGAGCAGCATAATAATAAAATATATAACGTGTTTTTTGAAAGATACAATTAGTTTGCGGCTGCGTAACGAAAGTACAATAAAAACACCCTATGTATTTGTGTTATAATATCAAGAGTTTAATAGTATTAATAAAGGAGGTAGTATGTCTAGATATACAGGTCCAGCATATAAGAAAAGTAGATATGTTGGAATTTCTACACTTGAAACTGGAAGAGAACTACTAAAGAAGCCTTATGCTCCTGGTCAACATGGAAAAACCAGAAGAAGTAAACTATCAAACTATGGAATTCAATTAAAAGAAAAACAAAAAATGAGATTCACTTATGGTTTGGGAGAAAGACAACTTCATAGAGTATATATAGCAGCTTCTAAGCTAAAAGGTATTCATGGTGAAAATATGTTCAAATTACTAGAAAGCAGATTAGATAACATAGTATTCCGTATGGGTATGGCAAATACAAGAAGTGGTGCAAGACAATTAGTTAACCATGGTCATATACTTGTAAATGATAAAAAAGTAGATGTTCCATCATATCAAGTTAAACCTGGAGATAAAATATCTGTAAGAGAAAATTCTAAAAATCAAAAATCAATAAAAGAAGCATTAGAAAGAGTTGTTAAATCAGTTGAATATGTTTCATTTGACAAAGAAAAATTAGAAGGCTCATACATTAGATATCCAGAAAGATCAGAATTAACTGCTGACATTAATGAATCATTAATAGTAGAATATTATAGCAGATAAAAAGATAAGAATTACTTCTTATCTTTTTTTGTTTCTAGTTTAGTTATTACTTCTTTAGCTAAATCAACTACTGATGCTTTAATTGATTCAGTAGCTTCTTCTACTACTGGTTTACCAGTTTTTTTAGCTAGAACAACTAATTCTTCAGCTTTGTTTTTAAGAACTTCGCCTTTTTCTTTAGCTATTTCCACTACTTTCTCTTTATCTAAATCTTTTATTTCTTTTCTAATGTCCATTACAATCTTCTCTATTTTAGTTTTTACTTCAT
The DNA here is from genome assembly GCA_964428195.1 of uncultured Muribaculaceae bacterium. Taxonomy (GTDB): domain Bacteria; phylum Bacillota_I; class Bacilli_A; order RF39; family UBA660; genus JAAYGD01. The sequence continues at coordinate 28,322 of CAYRXC010000006.1, forward strand.
CCATATCTATATCTTTCAATTGTTCAAACATTTCAGTAGCTTTTTTAGACAAGACCTTTCTTGTTTCCTTTCCTGTTTTAGGCGCAAACAATAATCCTAATCCAGCTCCTAATAAAGCTCCTAGTGCAAATTTAGTCTTCTTCATATTCTTTATCTCCTTTCTTATTTTTTTTAGAAAACAATCCTAATATAAAGGACGCTATTCCTTCAGTTATTTTATCAATAACAAGTGATATTCTATCAGTTGCATTATCAATCATCTTAAACGCTCCATCTAAAGATTTTACTTTCTTATCTAAATCATCAACAATCAAATTTACTTTGTCTAATATATTAATCGATTTGAGTAACACTATTATCAGTATTATTATTGCCACTATACCTACAAAGTATAGCATTAAAGGCAACGTCATATACAAAAAGTCATAGAATGTCATTCTTCCTCCTCCTCTTCTTCATCTTTATACATACTATCTACTAAAGAGTAGAAATCATCATCATTCGTTTCTTTTAGTAATTTATCTATAGATTTAATCTTATCATCTATTTCATCGATATCATAACTTTCTTCTTCATATTCAGATTCATTCAATTCCACTCTACTTAAAGGACTTTCAAGAGGTTTCTCTTCCTTCAAAGATTCAAACAAATTTATTTCCGTATCTTTTTCTACAGGAGTTTCGGGAGCATAAAATTTTTCTTCTCTAGTGACTGTTTTTGTTACTTCTACTTCTCCATATGCCTTTTTAATTACACTATCGACATCCAATTTCCCATTTACATCAAATCCACTAGCAGAAGTTTTCTCTTTGACATCTTCTTTTTTATAATTTTTATCCAAAATACCATAAACTGGAGAAATTGCAGGAGAAGGTCTAAATACTTTTTTCTCTTCTATTATTGTTTTCTTTTCAACTAGTTTATATTTGTCTTCTTGTTCTTTTAATGCATTTACTTTTTTATTTTGTTCTTCTTCCTCTTCGAGATCCTCATCATCAAAATTTATTGGAAAAGTAAACTTCGGATCAGTCTTAAATAAATCTCTTTCGGTAATTACTGAGGAATCATCTATTTTTTTTTCTTGCGGTTTTTCTTCTTTTTTTTCTTCTTTCTTATCTTCTTTTATGTCTTCACCATCTTCATAAATCAAATCATCAAATTTGTTTTTTATTTTATCAAACAATCCCATAGTTTTTCTTCCTTTCCAATTTATTCATCATCTTGCTGTTCTCTTGAGTTCAAAAAGAAATCTTCTTTCTTTCTTGGTACAAATATATTTAGTTTTTCTTCTTTTTGAGTTTGCTTATCAACACCATATTTATTTTTTATTAGAATATCATTAAATTTAATTGAAGATAAAATATAACCCGATTCTATAAGTGCTCTTTCTATATCTTCCTTATTAACATATGCTTCTATTTTACCATAATTATACATTATTTGTAAAAAATATAAGTCATCTTCTTCTTCTATTTCAATATATCCTTCTTTTTTCTTTGTATTAATCTTCCTCGAATAATAAATTTCTTCTTTTACTTCATAATCCAGTTTAGTATTATTATAATATCCCACTAGATCTACATATAAGTAATAATTATTCCCTTTGGAATACAGTACTTCATTATAACTATCTCTGCCAACCAAAGTTACTCCATTTGGAATATAATATTTATAACCAGATGCTACAATATTTGATAGTTTGCTCTTCTCTACAAACACCTTACTTAATATCTCATCTTTGTCATCTTTTATTCTTTCAATATTACACCCGGAAAACATAAATAACGAGAGCAATAATATGCTTATTTTCTTCATATAACACCTACTCTATTCATATTATATCACAAAGCTATTAGTCAATAAATGATTTTTTGTAAGCATCTAGATAATATATGCTATTTCCACTTTCTACAAACTTATCTTCATATTCAGTTGTAATTATATCTCTATTTATTGAATTGTGCAAATCTATTGATATTTCTTCAAATACATAGCCATATTGAGACAAAGTTTCAACTGAATATTCAAATAAATTCCTATTATCCGTCTTCATAACTATATGATTTTGATTTTTAAATATAGAATCATAAATCTTCAAATATATTGGGCTTGTCAATCTTCTTTTTGCATGTCTATCTTTATGCCAAGGATCAGAAAAATTTAGCAAAATAGTGTCAATCTCTTTACAAAACACATCACTTAATTCTATAGCATCGCAACTTATTATTCTTAAATTATTAAGCTCTTCACCGTCAATTTTCTTAATAGCTTTCAACAATACAGTATCATATTTCTCTATGCCTATATAGTTTATATTTGGATTTTTTAAAGCACTATTCAATAAATATTGTCCTTTACCCATACCGATTTCCAGATATATAGGATTGTTATTATTAAATAAATCTTTCCATTTGCTTTTATATTCTTTATAATCTTTAACAACATATTTGCTACTTTCAACAATTTCTTTTGCACCCTTAATATTTCTAAGTCTCATCAAATCACCCACTTAATTATACTATATTATTAGTTTATAGTATAATAATATTGGTGATTACAATGTTCAAATACTCAATAGATAATAAAAGATACCATACATTAAACTACCATTATCAAAGTGTTTTTAAATGCAAAGTTTCAAAGATTAGTTTGAATGGGGGTTTTACTTGCCCTAATAGAGATGGTAAAGTTGGATTTGGTGGTTGCATTTATTGTTCTAAAGATGCGAGCGGAGATTATGCAGGGGACAAAAATGAAGACATAGCAACACAATTTGAAAACATAAAAAAAACATTGGTTAATAAATGGAATACAGATAAATTTATTGCATATTTTCAAGCCGGGACTAATACTTATGCTAGCATCAACAAATTAAGAGAACTATATGAAAAAGCATTAGAAATCGATAATGTTGTTGGTTTAAGCATTGCTACTAGACCCGATTGCATCGATAATGAAATAATCGATTATTTAGTTGATATTAATAAAAGAACTTATTTAACTTTAGAACTTGGACTTCAAACCATACACGAAAAAACTTCAAAATTAATTAATAGAGGTCACGATTTAAAGTGTTTCGAAGATTGTGTTAACAATTTAAGAAACAACAATATAAATGTTGTAGTTCACATAATCAATGGTCTTCCTTATGAAACTAAAGAAATGATGTTAGATACTATTAAATATTTAAATAAACTTGATATACAGGGAATTAAAATACACATGCTTCATATATTAAAGGATACTGAATTAGAAAAAATATATTTAAAAGAACATTTTAAAATGCTCTCTTTAAAAGAATATACCGATATAGTATGTGATCAATTAGAACATTTAAGAGAAGACATCGTAATACATAGAATTACAGGAGATCCTAAAGAAGAAGACCTAGTAGAACCTTTGTGGGTTAAAAAGAAGTTTTCGGTATTAAATGAAATAGATATCGAAATGAAAAAAAGAGGAACTTATCAAGGTTTTAATAAGACCATATTTAATAGATTAGATTTAATAATGGAAAAAGCTTTAAAAGAAAAAGATATAGTAATCGATGCTACTATAGGAAATGGAAATGATACTTTAAAACTAGCGAAAATAGTTAATAAAGGTTTTGTATATGGATTCGATATACAAGAAGAAGCATTAATCAATACAGAAAAATTATTGACTTCTAATAATATTAATAATTATAAATTGTTCAATATTTCTCATGAATTTATATATGAAACCCTACAACATTTAAAAGCTAAAGTAAGTATGGTCATATTTAACTTAGGATATCTACCAAACGGAGACAAAACGATAATGACAAACAAAATAACAACCATTAAAGCAATTGAAGGTTCTTTAAAATTATTAAACAAAAAAGGAACAATACTATTAATAGTTTATCCTCATAAAGAAGGGAAAGAGGAAGCAAAAGAGATAATAAAAAAATATAAATGTAATATTTATAAAAATACGGACAATACTGAAGCACCATATCTAATAGAAATAAAAGTAAGGGATTAACCTTACTCTAAATAATCATACTCATATCTATTTTCTGAATATTTGTTAATTCTAACACTACCTCCTAAAGGTTCACTATCTTTAGGATTTTTTATTCCTTCAGGAAGAAAGCCCTCTTCTATTAATTCGGATACTGATATTTCTATATAACCATATCCCTCTATTTCTTCTTTAAAAGAATCAAAAGAAAATTCCATATAGCTCTTTGCTGCTGATTTAACAGACTCAATAGTCGTATTATATGCTTTTTGCTTAGATTCATTTATTGTGTTGACTACTGCTGGAGCAATTATTCCTACTAATATTCCCAATATAATTATTACAGCTAACATTTCAACTAATGTAAATCCTTTTTTCATTATTCCTCCATTATACTATCGACAATATTAATTACTTTTTTCTTTAATTCTTCGATAGTACCATCGTTATATATTACATAATCATAATCAGAAAAATTATCTAAACCTGTTTCTGTTAAATTCTTTTTTTGCTCAACGTTTAATCCATTATCTATATCTCTTATTATTCTAATAGCATATACATTTTCAAAATTCTTTTTTGGCATTTCAATTTCATTTACTAATCTAGCATCTGATAAAACAAAACCATCAAAGAAATTAGACAAGATCTCAATATCTTCCTTCATTCTATCCACGAAAAAATTAGGTTTATTAAACGTTGTCCTAATTTCAGTCCCAAGCATTTGAAACAAATCTCTAGGCTTATTTTCTTCTTTTCCATCCCATCCAAAATAATCAATGGCATATCCTTTGATATATTTTGCATACGCAATCTTTGCAATTTTTAATCCCTTAGACTCTAAATGCTCTTTTATTATATCTCCTGTAGTGTCTTTACCAGCTTGAGCCTTCCCAGATATTACAAATATCAAAGGCTTCTTCATACAAATAAACCTTTTCTATTTAATTTATGCATAATAAATTGATATATTACTTTTACAACTGCCGCTAACGGAGCAGCGATCAATACTCCGAGCATTCCAAACAAATATCCAAATACAAGAATACTTATTAATATAGTTATAGGACTCAATTTCATTGTCTTACTCATTATTAAAGGATTTATTATATTTCCTTCTATCAATTGAATTATTCCAAGAACAATTATTACCAATACCCCTGTTGCAGAATTTTGTGAAAAACCAACTATTGCAGGTGGTATTATTCCTAAATATGGTCCTACATAAGGAATTACATTTAATATTGCAGCAATAAGTGCAAACAATAACGGTGCTTTTAACCCTATAATAGAAAGTACTATTGCTGCACATACAAACACTATTGTAGAAGAAAAGAACATTCCTTTAACAAAACCAAATAACGAAGCATTTATATCTCTACCCAATTCTTTGTATTCTGTTTCATATTTCTTTGGTATCAATGAATTCATTTTAGCCTTTACCTTATCATAATCATATAACAAATAAAATCCCATGATTAATCCTAGTATAAATGTTCCTAATGCAGAGAATAGTCCATTAATTAATCCCAATATTTTATCTGGTAAAGTAGTAGTTAATCCTTTTGCTAAATCTTGAATAGACAAGAATAAATCTGCTTTAGCTGCATCAAAATCGATATATTCATTTGAAGCCATTCCTACAAATAAGTTATTGATCCATTTTCCAAAATCATCGATTATTCCAGGAATAGATCTTGCTAAATCATTTATTTGACTCAACATTACCGGTATGAATGAAGTAAATGCAAATACTATTACTGCTAATATTAAAGCATAAACTATAATACTAGACCACATTCTACCAATTTTTCTCTTTTCAAACCACATTATTAGTGGATCTAAAATCCATGCTATAACTATTCCAATGAATAATGGTGATAAAACTTTTAATAAATTTAAAACAAAAGAAATTACTCCCCATTCTTTACTTATTCTAGTAGCAGCAAAAACAATTACTACTATAATCAAAACATATATTATTTTTAATATTTTACCGCTTAATTTAATAGCACTATTTAAATCATCATAATTAATTTTCTTATCCTTATCTTCTTTCATATTATCACCTATTTACATTATACTAGATATTATATAAAAAAAAAAGACTTAGTCTTTTTTATTGTTTAGTCCATTCTTCCGTTTGAGATGGTGCTGTATATGTTCCTGCTGCTCTAGCATTATTAGTTACATATGCCGAATAATAGGTTGCGGAAATTGAGTTATTATAAATGTTTACACTAGAAGGAATTGTTATGCTTACTAATTGATTATCTTGAAATGCATAAT